>CALKUR010000062.1 GCA_937996725.1 uncultured Dechloromonas sp.
CTTCATCTTATAGCCGCGCATCGCGGCGGCCATCGCCAACGCAATACCGGTATTACCAGAGGTCGCTTCAATCAAGGTATCACCCGGCTTGATCTGGCCACGCGCTTCGGCGTGCAGAATCATCGAGAGCGCTGGGCGATCTTTGACAGAACCTGCGGGGTTATTACCTTCGAGCTTGGCCAGAACGATGCTGTTCTGGGCTTCAATGGCAACCGCATCCAAACGCTGGATGCGAACCAGCGGGGTATGTCCGACAGTATCGGCCAGCGTCTTATAGCTGGGGCGGATGGGCATGCAGCCACTCCACGTATTTGCCCACGCCCTGCTCCACGGTGTGGAAACCCGCTTCGTAACCGGCTTCGCGCAGCTTGGCCAGGTCCGCTTGGGTATACGCTTGATACTTACCCTTCAGCGCTTCCGGGAACGGTACATATTCAATCAGTCCCTGGCTCACCAGTTGGTCGAGGGAGAGTTCGCTCTCGCCTTTGATGCGGCGGCAGGTGTTGACGGTTGCGGCGGCGACATCATTGAAGCTTTGCGCGTTACCCGACCCCAGATTAAAGATGCCTGAGACGTGTGGGTTCTCCAAGAACCAGAGGTTCACGCGCACGAGGTCTTCGACAAACACAAAGTCGCGTTGCTGACCGCCGTTGGGGTAACCATGCGAGCCTTCGAAGAGTTTGACCTTGCCGTCTTTCTGAAACTGGTTAAAGTTATGGAAGGCCACCGAGGCCATGCGCCCCTTGTGCGATTCGCGTGGGCCGTAGACATTAAAGTAGCGGAACCCGGCAATTTGCGACGTATGGTCCTGCAAGCGACGCCGAACGATTTGATCGAAGAGCAGCTTTGAGTAGCCATACACATTGAGCGGTGCTTCACAGCCTGGTTCTTCACGGAACTCGGTGCTGCCGCCATAAGTCGCAGCACTGGAGGCATAGAGCATCGGCACATCTTGATCTTGCGCCCAGTTGAGCAGATCAACGGAGTACCGATAGTTGTTCTCCATCATGTAATGGCCGTCGTGCTCCATAGTGTCGGAGCAAGCGCCCTGATGCAGGATGGCATCTATCTCGCCGTCGAAATCACCGGCGTGCATGCGCGGCAGAAAGTCGCGTTTGTCGAAATAATCACTGATCTGGCAATCGACCAGGTTATGGAACTTGCTGGCGTTGGTCAGGTTATCGACTGCGATGATGTCGGTGATGCCGCGTTCATTGAGCGCTTTGACGATGTTGGCGCCGATGAAGCCTGCTGCGCCGGTAACGAGGACAGACATGATGTTCTCCGATAAATTCTTGTGAGCGCTTAAACCGCCTGCTGCAGCTCGTCACGGGTGACGACTGCGGTACCCAATTTGCCGACCACGATGCTGGCGGCCAGGTTAGCGACGCGTACGGCTTCGGGGTAATCAGCACCGCTAGCCAGCATCAATGCCAGCGTGGCGATCACGGTATCGCCCGCACCCGAAACATCAAACACTTCACGCGCCTTGGCCGCCTGATTAAAGGTGCCTTCTGGTCGGAAGAGCGTCATCCCTTCTTCGCTGCGGGTCAGCAGCAGCGCATCCAGCCCCAGTTGCTCACGCAATTGGTCGGCCTTGGCCTTGAGATCGGCTTCGTTCTCCCACTTGCCAACCACTTCACGCAATTCAGAACGGTTAGGTGTCAGCAAGCTGGCCCCAGCGTAACGGGCATAATCATCGCCCTTCGGATCAACCAGCACGCGCTTGCCGGCCTTTTTGGCCAGTTCGATCATTTGAGTAATGTGCGTCAGGCCGCCCTTGCCGTAATCCGAGAGAATCACCAGATCGTGGTCGGCCAACTGGCGCTCGAAATCGGCCAGCTTAGCCTGCAGCACTTCATGCGAGGGGGCCGTTTCAAAATCGATGCGCAGCAACTGTTGCTGGCGACCCAGCACGCGCAGCTTCACCGTCGTGCGGATATTGGCGTCATCATGCAGGCCGGTAGCAACACCGGCGTCTTCAAGCAAGCCGCGCAGCGTCTGGCCGGCTTCATCCGTGCCCACCACAGAGAGCAGCGATACCTGGCCACCCAGCGCCACGATATTGCGAGCCACGTTAGCGGCACCACCCGGGCGAACCTCTTCTTTGCTCACGTGCACTACTGGCACCGGCGCTTCCGGCGAGATGCGCGAGACTTCGCCGAACCAGTAGCGGTCCAGCATGACATCGCCAACAACGAGCAGACGAGTTTTAGAGAAATCGATCGTGGTCATAGCTTCAGGTCACTGTAGATTAATTCGAGGCCCATTCATCCAGCACGCGGGTCACCCCCGCCTCCCAGGATGGCAGTTTAAGGGCAAAACTGCGTTCCAGTAGCTGGGTATTCAAACGGGAATTCTGCGGCCGTTTTGCCGGCAGCGGGTATTCAGTAGCGGGAATCGGCTTCAGGCCATCGGCGGTTAGCGCTAACGACAACCCTTTCGCACGCGCATGATCCGTCACGAACTTGGCATAACCGTACCAGCTGGTTTCGCCCGCTGCAGCCAGATGATAGGTGCCGCCTGGCGCACGGCCGGAGAGCACATCACGCAAGGCATGAGCCGTGACATCGGCAATCAGTTCCGCCGACGTTGGCGCACCGATCTGGTCATCGATGACATTGAGTGTGGTGCGTTCTTGGGCCAGACGCAAAATAGTCTTGGCAAAATTGCCACCGTGCGCGCCGAATACCCAACTCGTGCGGAAGATCAGATGGCGACACAGTGCATCGCGAATCTTGTGCTCGCCATCCAACTTGGTCTGGCCGTACATGCTGAGCGGGTTGGTGATGTCGTCTTCGACATAGGCCTCTGGCTTGCTGCCGTCGAAAATGTAGTCGGTGGAGTAATGCACGAGCAGCGAACCCATCTCACGGGCATACAGCGCCAACTCGGCCACGGCATCGACATTAATACGTTTAGCCAGCGCCTGCTCGGTTTCAGCCTTGTCGACCGCGGTATACGCAGCGGCATTGACGATCACTTCCGGCTCATGCCGTTCCAGCGCCGACTGTACCTGCGCCGGATCTGCTAGATCGCATTCATGACGGTTCAATGCCGTCAGAATACCCAACGGTGCCAGGGCACGCTGCAGCTCCCAGCCGACCTGGCCGTCTTTGCCGAGCAAGAGGATCTTTTTATAAAAGCCCATGTTTAGTTGTATTGCTTCTCAACCCAATTGCGGTACTCACCGCTGGCCACGTGCTGTACCCACTCTTGGTTATCCAGGTACCACTGCACGGTTTTGCGGATACCGGTCTCGAAGGTTTCCTGCGGCTTCCAAGCCAGTTCCTTTTCTAGCTTGCGGGCATCAATGGCATAACGACGGTCGTGGCCTGGTCGATCCTGCACGAAGGTGATCTGCGTGGCGTAGCTCTGGCCATCGGACCGCGGCTTCAGTTCGTCGAGGATGGTACAGAGGGTGTTAACGACGTCGAGGTTAGCTTTTTCGTTCCAGCCGCCGACGTTGTAGGTTTCACCCAACTTACCAGCTTCGAGCACGCGGCGGATGGCACTGCAGTGATCTTTGACGTAGAGCCAATCGCGAATCTGCTGGCCGTCACCATAGATCGGCAGCGGTTTGCCGTTCAATGCATTGAGGATGCAGAGCGGGATGAGCTTTTCCGGGAAGTGATACGGCCCGTAGTTGTTAGAACAGTTGGTCGTTACGACTGGCAGGCCATAGGTGTGATGCCAGGCGCGCACGAGATGATCGCTAGCGGCTTTGCTGGCGCTATAGGGACTATTGGGTTCGTACTGGTTGGTTTCCGAGAACGGCGGGTCTTCTTTAGAGAGTGAGCCGTAGACTTCGTCGGTGGAGACGTGAAGGAAGCGGAAGGCGGTCTTCTCGGCATCCGGCAGATCATTCCAGTAGCCACGTACAGATTCGAGCAGGTTGAAGGTGCCGACGATGTTGGTCTGGATAAATTCGCCTGGGCCATGGATGGAGCGATCCACGTGGCTTTCGGCAGCAAAGTTGATGACGGCACGCGGTTTGGTATCGGCCAGCAGATTGGCGACGAGGCTACGGTCGCCGATGTTGCCGCGAACAAACTGATGCCGCGGATCACCTTCAAGCTCTTTAAGGTTTTCCAGGTTACCGGCGTAGGTGAGCAGGTCGAGATTGACGACCGGCTCGTTGGATTGCTCCAACCAATCAAGTACGAAGTTGGAACCGATAAAGCCTGCAGCGCCGGTGACGAGAATGGTCATTACGGCCGCTCCTTAAGAGTCACTACCAAATAAGTCGCGCGTGTAGACCTTGTCGGCCACGTCTTCCAGCACATCGGCCATGCGGTTGCTGATGATGACGTCGGATTCTTTCTTGAAGGCGTTGAGGTCTTTGACCACACGCGAGTGGAAGAACTCGGTTTCGTTCAAGGCCGGTTCGTAGATGATGACTTCAATGCCCTTGGCCTTGATGCGCTTCATGATGCCCTGAATGCTGGAGGCACGGAAGTTATCCGAGCCGCTCTTCATGATGAGGCGGTAAACACCCACGACTTTGGGCTTGCGACGGAGGATGTCGTCGGCAATGAAGTCTTTACGGGTG
>CALKUR010000063.1 GCA_937996725.1 uncultured Dechloromonas sp.
CAAATTTCATAGCAGACATTATGAAATGGTCCGATTTATTGGATACATCATGCTCCTGATGAGCGCCATGGTCCTCTCGCTTTTTTTCTGGGCTTTCTCGTTAAGTTTGCTTGGGTTCGTCTCCGACTGGGTAACCGCTTTCCTCTTTTCAGCCAGCTTCTTTACTTCCGTGGGAAATTTTGCGGTGAGCCTCCCTATCGGCTGGCGTCTTGTGCCTTCGCTTATCGCATTCTCTGGGCTTTTCTCTTTTGCATGGGGAACTGCATGCTCAATGGCTATGGCCCGGTCCTTGTTTTCGCTTCTCGAAAAACACAAACAGATCTGAAGATCTGCGCCACAGCCTAACTAATTTGAGGGGTTGATATCGTTTGGCGGCGCAATGCCCATATCTACCAAGTCTTCCGCCATCGAAACCATCGGCGTCAACATGATGATGAGTGCCAAGCAACGAGGCACTCTGGGCGTGGTACGGATTAAGTTCACGCGATGAATCAAAGGAACAAATTAGACCTGACTAGAAGAAACAGCGCGGTCACCACCAGCATGCCAGAAAACAATAGGCGCATTTTGTGTTCCGGTAGCGAGTGGGCGAGCGACACACCTTTTGAAACGGTAACGAGTCCACCAATCGCCAAGGGCAGTCCAACAACCCAGTCCACCGCGCCCGCGCTGTTATACGTCCACAGCGCCACAACCGCAGAGGGTGTCACCAATGCCATGGAAATGCTTTGCGCCATGGCCTGTCGCTGTCCAAACAGCGATGTGAGCATGGGGGTCGCGACTAAACCTCCGCCAACCCCTAGGAGGCCCATGCTGCTGCCACCCACGCAACCGACGAGGGGCATGAATCTTGGATTGACCCTACTGCGGTTGTTTTCTGAAAAGCGACCGTTTGATTTCCAGGCCATCTGGATACCCAGCAGCAATAGAAACAGTGCAAATACTGTACGGAGCGTTCCTTGATCTAAACCCGTGGCAAATTCAGCGACAAAATAGGTTGTCAATGAGGCCAGTAGCGCCGTATAAATAGCCGAGGGCAAGGGGATCGGATGTTTGCGACTGTACTTCCACAGCCCTGCGATCAATATCGGCACCATCATGGAGAGCGAGGTACCTTGTGCCATGGACTGGCTCATGCCAACGCCCAGCGCCAGCACCGGCACAGCGATGATGCCACCACCAATACCGAATAGCCCGCCGAAAAACCCCAGCGCTGCGCCAAGAGCGATGAGGGCTATGAGGTCTGTTAGAGCGGGCATTGCTTTCGGTTCGGCTTGAAAGTATTCAAGATTCAGATTTGCCCAGCATCAGGGCTACCTTGTTGGTGGGGATGGCCCCCAGCAGCGCCCCTACCGAGACGATCACAATTCCGAGGACCACTATCATCGTGAGGTCTTCGCCCAAGATCAGATAACCGCCAACTGCGGAAAAGGCCGGTACCAGCGCAAGCATCATGGACGCCTCACAAGCGCCGATCTTATGGGTGGCATAGCTGAACATGCCAGCCGCCAACAGTGCAGCGATGATGCCCTGATAAACACATTGCAGCACAATGTCACCCCACGCAGCATCGACCATGCCCTTGGGTAAAAACAGGTAATAAATAGGCAGATAGACGATTGACGCAAAGGTGGCAATGCCGAAGATCCCATGATGCGGGCGAATTTGCCAGTGACGGATCAGCAACCCGAAGATGGCCCAACAAAAGGCAGCGGCAAAGAAAAGCAAATCGCCGATCCACTGACCGCCCTCGTGATGCGCAACAAGACTGTTGAAGCCGATCATCACGAGCCCGAAACTAGACAATCCCAATGCCAGAGCCAAGTGCCGAGACAGTTTGAATCCGGCAAGGATGGCACTGATCACCACCGTCCAGAAGGGAATGCCACCATTCACAAAGATGCCGGCATGGGCGCTGGGTGCAAAGGCAAAACCTGAATAGACGAGAAGGCCGTAACCCAAACCACCGAATACTGCGAGCACCATGTACTTCGGCCATTCACGTATCGGAACCAGATATAGAAAAAAAGGCAGAGTGAGTGTGGCAGAAACACCGTAGCGCATGGCTGCCAGATCAAAGGGTGTAAAGATACCTTTGCTGCCGAACCGCGACACAATATTGAATCCCGACCAACAAGTGACTGTGACCAGGGCGGCCAGTAGGCCCTTAATCTGATTCGAGGAGAAGTTTGATCGTTTTAATGTCATTACTGGCAGCATTAAAGCATGATCCAATAAGCCGGATAACACAAAGCTTGAAGGCGACCTTCACGGCGGCGCTCTACTAATCGATCATAATCGGCTATATTAACGTCATGAAGCGCCTTGTTTGGACTCTTTGCCTCGCGACGGGGTCTGCCTTAGCGCAGACCAGTGGCTCTGCGCCGATGTCGGCGTTGCCAGGCCAACTGAGTATTAATCTGAGCACCCTGTCTGCCAGTCCGGTGAGCACCAATTCAATGGGCATGCTGGGAAGACGTAACATGTACCCAAATCGGGACTGGTCGGCGCAGGCCTCACAGAGCGAGGCCATTTATTCGACGCGCGTCGATAGCAAACGCATGGCTGTAGGCTCGACGGAGATTTCCAATGGTCGCGTCTGCACGAATATCTGGGGTGGACGCCTGATCTGCCGGTAATGCTTACGCAGCCGACAAAGCATGTCACGTTGGTATTACGCCCTGTTGAAATCGCCGTAGGCAACGCATAGGTAGCTGCCGCCCACGTTGTTCCAAACACTCAGGCGGGGGCTAAAGTCTTTCGACTGCGGCTTACCGTCAATGATTTCCGTACAGGCCAACTCGAAACTCACGATCAACGCGTCGCCGTTCGTAGTCGCATAGACATTACGGATCGAAGCATCGGTGAGTTGCATGGCCTGCATCAGCGTCATGGCCCGTGGCTTATCAAATACGCCGAGGTTCGTCGCAAACTGGCATTCAGGTGCAATCATCGCATCAAGCTCGGCCCAACGGCCCGCCTGGATCAGATCCAGCGTCTTTTGCTCAAGTGTCTGGGCAAGTTGGTTGAGAGATTCATGGGTACTCATTGCAAACTCCTAAGCGATATTCAAAGCTGTATCACGTGTTTCCGCATTCGAACTACATCGACTGCCGCAAACTGGCGACTTCCGCGTGGTAGTCATCCAGAGAAATCAGCCCCAGGAGGGGGTGTTCGAGGCTAACCGTTATATAAAAGACCACTACCGTCACCAACACATAAATCGGTACTAAGGTCCAATCGTGGGAATCAGTGGTGGCCTGGTTGTATCCGGCCATAAATGCCCCGATGACCAGCAGCAACACCAGAAGCTGATAAATAATTCTGGGAGGATGCTGTTTGAACATCATCTTGCGATTTTCGAGCGCCGTATTCATGTCAGCAATGGCGGTTAGCAGTTGGGCTGCCACCAGATACTGGGGATAGGGGGTCACGTTAACCGCCGCAACCGCATCCTTCCAGAGCCTAGATGAAGTCACTTCGAACTGCTGCAGACGGGCGTTGAGCACCTGGCTATCCACCACATCGGTATACAGGTTGATCAGTTCATCCATGAGTTCCCTGAAGTCATCCCGGATTTTGGGCTGCGACCGCTCGGGCAAAAGATCGACCGCGTCATAGGCCGTCGAAATAGTGTTGTATTCCGCCACTAATAGAATGCGTCGCTTCTCGAAGCGGTCATAGGCGCCGGAAAAGGTAAACGTCACTAACAGTGACATCAGACCGAAAATAGCGGCAACACTAATCTCATCCAGCTTCACCTTGGCCCCGGCTGCCTGCTTTTTTTGATACAGGCCGAGGCGACGGCCTGCCCAAATGGCCAACCCCAACGACGCCACGAGGAGTACCGGAAAAAGCTGGCTCTCAAAAAGGAAGATACGAAACTGTTCGTACATATTGCTGCCCTAGGGTGATGTGGCCACAAATGCGTGATGAATACCTGCCGCATCTTAGCAAAACCCACGTTTGTCAGCCCAATCTTTGCGCAAGATCAAAAAAATCCATCACCGCCTAAGTCGTGGCGGCGTATGATCAAAGCGTTGATAACGTTTGCAGGAGATCGTCATGGGTGGTATTGATATTTCCGTCTCGCGCTGTGAAGTTGCCGGCGAAATGGTGCTGACCGATCAAACCCAACGTGAATGCGCCTTGGAGCACCATTGCCCTAAGGGGACAAAGTGCCCGTTGGATGGTTGCTTCGCCGTCCATTCGGGCGTCGCCGAGCCCCATCCCGAATGTCGTGCGCGCAAAGGCAAAACTGACAAGTAGCTGGAGGGTTTTGCTGTCGTTTCCTCAATAGACAGCTGGACCAATGCCTTTGTTTTAAGCCTTGGCGGCAAGCCCAGTGTGGCTTATGATGCAGTCATGATCAACGCCATTCTTGCCATCTCCATCGGCTCCGCCTTGGGAGCTCTGCTGCGCTGGCAATTGGGGCTGAAGCTGAACGAATTTTTCCCCACCATGCCGCCGGGCACGCTAGTGGCCAATATTGTTGGCGGCTATATCATTGGAATGGCCGTCGCTTTCTTCGCCAACACGAACGAAATCACGCCCGAGTGGCGGCTTTTTATCATTACTGGCTTTTGCGGTGGGCTCACGACGTTTTCCACGTTCTCGGCTGAAGTCGTCACCTTGCTCCAGGCCGGTCGGATTGGCTGGGCTGCCACAACGATCCTTGCACATGTCAGCACCTCCATCATCGCCACCATTGCCGGTCTGCTGACCTGGCAACTCGTGCAAAAATCCTAAGGAAATGCCATGAAGGGTTATCAGGTTAACTTTTATACGCTGCAGAACCGCAAACACCAGGAACAGCCCATCAGCGAATGGCTGGTCGACAAGGCGCAGCTGCTTGGTATTCGGGGTACGACGGTGATTCATGGCGACGAAGGTTTCGGCAGCGACGGCCGCCTCCACGCCGCCCGCTTCTTCGAACAGGCCGAACAACCCATGATTATCGTCATGGTGGTGACTGAGACGCAGAGCGAACAACTGTTTACCCTGATTTCAGAAACCGGGCTCAAGATCTTTTACACCCGAACGTCCGTAGAATATGGATACACCGCCGAATAATCGGTGTTGGATTTCCTTGATTCTGAAATATCTTTGTCACAATCGGGTGTAATACTCGGTTCATTCTCGGACTTCCCTCTGGAGCCACCCCATCATGGCAGAGCACACCATCAAGCAATTTGATCTCGAACTGGACGATCTGAAATCTCGCGTCCTCCTGATGGGCGGCATTGTAGAACAGCAAATGCGCATGGCCATGCAAGGGCTTTACGGTGCAGACGTCAACCTGTTGTCATCCGTCGAACAGGGCGATGTCCGCCTAGACGAAGCTGAACTGCAGCTTGATCTAGTCTGTAACCAACTAATTGCCAAGCGGCAACCAACCGCCATTGATCTGCGCGTTGTGATTGGCGTGCAAAAAACCGGTCTGGAACTTGAAAAGGCTGGCAACAAGGCGCTCAAGATCGCCCGCGTCGCCCGCTCGCTGCACGAAAAACATCCGCTTTTCACTCCAACGGTGGAGCTGCGCCACATGTCGGAAGATGCATTAGACATGCTGCGCCGTGCCCTCGACGCCTTTGCCCGCGCAGATAGCATGTCGGCCACGGATGTCCTTCAGGCCGATGATCTGGTGGACTCTGAATACCGCAGCATCACCCGCCAACTCATTACGTTCATGATGGAAGATCCGCGTACGATTTCTCAGGCACTGGAAATCATGGGCATGGCCAAAGCCATCGAACGTGTCGCCGACCACGCCCGCGCCATTGCTGAGAACGTGATTTACATTGCTTCTGGGCTTAATGTACGCCACAGCAATGTTGACGACATTCGAGTCCGACTGTCGAGCGAACAGCCCACCGGTAACTAAGCTCCATGGCAGCGACCATTCTCATCGTCGAGGATGACCCAGCAATTCGTGAATTGCTGACTGTGAACCTCGAGGCTTCTGCACACCGCGTGATCGAAGCCGGTTCGGCCGAAGAAGCGGATGAAGTCATGGTACATGACCTGCCTGATCTGATCCTGCTCGACTGGATGTTGCCTGGCCGATCTGGGCCGCAGTTCGCTCAAAAGCTCCGCAGCACAGAACGCACCAAAGATGTGCCGATCATAATGCTGACGGCCCGTACCGATGAACAAGATCGGGTTACCGGCCTGGAGATCGGCGCCGATGACTACATGGTCAAGCCCTTCTCGCCGCGTGAATTGGTGGCCCGTATTAAGGCTGTTTTACGCCGTCGCAAACCCCAGCTCACCGAAGACAAGGTCAACGTCAACGGGTTGATCCTGGATCCGGTAACGCACCGTGTGACCGCTGCCGGTACTGCCATTGCCATCGGCCCGACGGAGTTTCGTCTCCTCCACTTCTTCATGACCCACCCCGAGCGTGTGCATAGCCGCTCACAACTACTCGATAAGGTTTGGGGGGATCACGTGTTCGTCGAAGAGCGCACGGTCGATGTGCACATTCGCCGCCTTCGCTCAGTTCTTGAGGCGACCGACCACGACAGCCTGATCCAGACCGTCCGTGGTAGCGGGTACCGATTCTCGACGCATAACGACTAAGCGGCTACTGGCCCCGGTAGTGTTAGCATAATGGGTCAGGAGGTCTCCATGTCGTTTCTGGAAGTACTGCTTTCCATCACAGTATTAATACTGGCGATACGCCTTTACAGTCATCGCCGTTACCTTCGATTAATGCTGGATTGGATATCGGGCCCTCTGGATGCACCACTGCCAGATGCCTCTGGCGTCTGGGGTGAATTTGTTTCCCGGATGAACAGCCGGGTAAAAATTCGCAAACGAGAAAAATCGGAGCTGGCATCTGCACTAGAGCAGTTCCGGAGTGCCATGGAAGCATTGCCCGATGGCGTGATCTTCATGGATACCCAACGCCGCATCCTCTGGATGAATCACCTGGCCGAATCACTCATGTTTTTGTCGCAGAGCAAAGACATCGGCAAACCAATCGAGCACATGCTGCGCGAACCAGAATTTGTTGCCTATCTCCAGCATGCAGATTTTGCAGAACCCTTGATGTACCACCCGACACGTCGCTCAGGCGCCTGCTATATGATCTCCGTCATCGATTACGGCTTCGACCGCTCGTTGATGACGGTTCGTGATCTGACGCAACTCGAAAAGCTTGAGAATATCCGACGGGACTTTGTGGCGAACGTCTCTCACGAACTAAAAACGCCGCTCACCGTGATCAGCGGGTTTATCGAAACATTGCAGGCGCACCATCGCGACCTGCCCGAAGAAAAACGCCAGCGCTATCTGGACCTGGCCATGACCCAGGCCGAACAGATGAACCGACTAGTGCAGGACCTGCTCACGCTCTCTTCTCTTGAAGCTAGTACCGGTTTTGCCGATGAAACTGACGTGCCCGTAGCGGATCTGGTGCACGAAACGATCGAGTCGGCCGAGAGCCTCTCTCAGGAACGTCATCGCATCACCTATGACATACCCGATGATCTACGCCTGCGCGCCTCTGCATCGGCCTTGCGGAGCATTTTTGGCAACCTGATCAACAACGCCGTCAATTACACACCCGAGGGCGGCAGCATCTCGGTGACCTGGGAAGAGAACCAAGATGGCGGTCTACTTAAGGTCAAAGATACCGGCATTGGCATTGATGTGAACCACATCTCGCGGCTGACCGAGCGCTTTTACCGGGTCGACCAAGGCCGTTCGCGGGAAACCGGCGGCACTGGCCTCGGGCTGGCCATCGTCAAGCATGCATTGGGGCGCCACCAGGGGCGCCTGACCATCGATAGTCGATTAAATCAAGGTAGCACCTTTGCTGCCCACTTCCCCTGCGCCCGAATTTCCTACAGTCATTAAATCCGGGGCGGGGCATCGCCCCAGCACCATAAAAAACGCCGGGGGCCTTTCGGCGCCCGGCGTCTCTGAAGCGAGAACACTTAACCGAAACGACCGGTAATGTAGTCTTCGGTTTCCTTGCGTTTCGGCTTCACAAACAATTCGTCGGTGACACCAAACTCGATCAACTCGCCCAGGTACATGTAGGCCGTGTAATCGGAGACACGTGCTGCCTGTTGCATGTTGTGAGTAACGATAGCAATCGTATAGCTATTCTTCAGTTCAAAAACCAGTTCTTCGATCTTGGCCGTCGAAATCGGATCCAGCGCCGAGGTCGGTTCGTCAAGGAGGAGAATGTCCGGCTTGACGGCAACACCACGGGCAATGCACAAGCGCTGTTGCTGGCCACCAGAGAGCGAAAGACCACTCTGATGCAGCTTATCCTTGGCTTCCGTCCACAACGCCGCTTGCTCCAGCGCCCACTGGACGCGATTATCCATGTCGGCCTTTGACAGATTTTCGTACAGACGCACACCAAACGCGATGTTGTCGTAGATCGACATTGGAAACGGCGTCGGCTTCTGGAAAACCATACCGATACGCGCACGCAGTAGATTCAGGTCGACGCCCTTGTCCAGGGTGTTCTGTCCATGGAACAGAATCTGTCCTTCGGCGCGTTGACCCGGATACAGGTCATACATGCGATTAAAGGTGCGCAGCAGCGTGGATTTGCCACAACCCGATGGGCCGATGAAGGCGGTAACCTTCTTTTCGGCGATATCCATCGAAACGGATTTCAGACCCTTGAAACCACCATAGTAGAAATCCAGGTCACGAACCTTGAGGGCTGCATTGATGCCTTGGTCAGAGAGAAATTCAGACATGACGACGTCCTCTTAGGATTGGGTTTTTTCACGGAAGGCCACGCGGGCCACAATGTTCAGCAAGAGCACAAGAATGGCGATCAGCGCCGAGCCACCCCAGGCAAGGCTCTGCCAGTTTTCATAGGGGCTCATGGCGAAATTGAAGATCGTGACCGGCAGGTTGGCCATCGGCTGATCTATGTCCAAGCTGAAGAACTGATTGTTCAGCGCGGTAAACAGCAGTGGCGCGGTTTCACCGGTAATACGGGCAATCGCCAGCAAAATACCAGTCGTGACGCCACCCTTGACGGCACGCAGACACACATCTAGGCTGACGCGCCAGCGTGGCATGCCCAAGGCGAATGCGGCTTCACGCAGGCTACCCGGTACCAGCTTGAGCATATTATCTGTGGTACGGACCACGACTGGCACCGCGATCAGTGCGAGGGCGATCGAACCCGACCAGCCCGAGAAGTGTTTGGTTGTCGCGACGAACAGCGCATACACAAACAGGCCGATCACGATCGACGGGGCCGACAGCATGATGTCTGTTACAAATCGGGTGACCGAGGCCATTCGCGACTTGTTGCCGAACTCCGCCAGATAGATCCCGGCCAGAATACCGATTGGCGTCGACACAATGGTCGTAATGCCCACGATGAGCAAGCTACCGAAAATGGCATTCGCCATACCACCGCCTTCGGAACCCGGTGCCGGCGTCGATTCGGTAAAGAACGCCCAGTTCATGGCTGGCAAACCTTTAATGAATAGCGTTGCCAAAATCCAGATCAGACCCATTAGGCCAATCGCAACCGCAACACCGGAAAGCAGCGTGCTGAGCCCGTTGACCAGCTTACGGCGTTTGTAACGTGCGTCCATTAGTGACCCCCTGCTTTCTTCTCGCCCTGCTTGATCAGCCACTCCGATACCGACAACACGACAAAGGTTATGAGGAACAGAATGAGGCCCAGGCCAAATAGCGCAGGAATATGCATCATCGGGTCGGCTTCGGCAAATTCATTCGCCAGCGTCGAGGCAATCGAATTGCCTGGGGCGAACAAGTTCAGAGAGAAACGGTTGGCGTTACCGATGACGAAGGTGACAGCCATCGTTTCGCCAAGTGCGCGACCAAGGCCGAGCATGATGCCGCCGATCACACCCACACGGGTATAGGGCAGCACAATATTTTTCACGACTTCCCAACGGGTACAGCCGATACCATAAGCCGATTCCTTGAGCACGCCGGGTACCGTTTCAAACACATCACGCATCACGGAAGCGATAAACGGAATAATCATCAACGCCAGCACCAAACCGGCCGTAAAAACGCCCAGGCCCAGCGGTGGGCCGCCAAAGAAGGGGTCGCCCAACCATTTGATGAACCACGGCTGCAGATATTCCTGCACGATCGGCGCGAAAATGAACAAACCCCAGAAACCATAAATAATCGATGGCACACCGGCTAGCAGTTCAATGGCTGTTCCCAGGGGGCGGCGCAGCCAGACCGGACAAGACTCTGTCAAAAACATGGCAATACCGAAGCTGATCGGTACACCGACCAGCAATGCAATCAGCGAGGTCACCAAGGTGCCCCAGATGGCGATACCCGCACCAAAATTACCGTCGGTGGGGCTCCAGGTCGTGCTGTAGAAAAAGCTAAAACCAAATTCTTCAAATGCTGGCCAAGCCTGCACCACGAGCGAGATCAGAATGCCAAACAGCGTCAGCAGCACAAGCGCTGCGAAGCTGAACGTAATGCCCGCAAACAACCGGTCCTGCCGCAAAAACTTGGCAGACTTTTCTGCCTGTCGCTGCATGGCCTGGGCTACGGTTTCTTTTGATTCCATCACTCGATCACTCCCGGAGTACCGATTTACTGAGCGAGGCTTCGACCTCACGCATTACGCATGAGGTCGAAGGATCCACTGTGCTTTACTTAAACGACGATTACTTGGCAACGAAAACCGGCTTACCGTCTGCGCCCTTGATGTCGGCCCAGCTCTTGACGATTGCCTTCACGGCAGCGTCCGGCAGCGGCACGTAATCCAGGTCGGTCGCCATCTTCTGGCCTTTGGTCAGCGCCCAGTTGAAGAACTTCAGCACTTCAGCGCTTTGCTCCGGCTTCTCGGCCTTCTTGTACATCAGGATGAACGACGCCGACGTAATTGGCCACGAGCCTGCACCCGGCTGGTTGTTCAGGTTCACGGCAAAATTCGGCGTGCCCGTCCAGTTGGCCTTAGCAGCGGCGGCATTGAAGCTGGCTTCGTTCGGTTGAACAGCCTTGCCTTCGCGGTTGATCAGCGACACGTGCGTCATTTTGTTCTGCTTGGCATAGGCATACTCGACGTAGCCAATGGCACCGTCGATCTTGGTCACGTTAGCAGCAACACCGGCGTTACCCTTACCACCCACACCCGACGGCCAGTTCACCGTCTTGCCCGAACCGACGACGCCCTTGAACGGTGCCGAAACTTGCGCCAGGAAGTCGGTGAACACAGCCGTGGTACCCGACGAATCCGAACGGTACACCAGCGTAATGGCGGTATCCGGCAGCTTCACACCTGGGTTGACTGAAGCGATCGACGGATCGTTCCACTTGGTCACTTTAGCGCGGAAAATGTCCGACAGCACATCGTTGTTCAGCTTGATCTGTCCCGGAGCAATGCCGGCCAGGTTAACCACAGGCACCACGCCACCGATCACGGCTGGGAATTGCGCCAGACCAAATTTTTCCAGCACATCAGCCGGCGTCGGATCATCGCTCGCACCAAAGTCAACGGTCTTGGCCTGAATCTGCTTCACGCCACCACCTGAGCCGATCGCTTGGTAATTCAGCGAGGTGCCCGTTTGTGTCTTATAGGCTTCTGCCCATTTCGAGTACATCGGTGCTGGGAAAGTAGCGCCGGCACCCGTAATTTGTGCCGCGCTGGCAACACCAGCGATAAGACCAGCTGAAACCAGCAGGCCCTTCAGAATCTTGTTGATCGAAGCGTTCATGACAAACTCCCAAAAGGTACCAGCCCTAGTGCTGGCGAAATTTTTACGACCTGATGGGAGTTTATGGGGCGAAAGTTACCGAATTGTGACAAATTCGGCACCGCAACAAAACCTTCATTTTCGGCGGAAATCTACCCGCCGAAGCGCTTACTTCTTGTCTTTCTTCAGCTGCTGGTCACGAAAATCCTTAAAACGGCTCAAAGCACGCTTGTAACCATCTTCAAAACCATTGCGGTAGCCTGAGCCCCCCGGCAATTTGTCGTATTTCGGCTTCTCTTTCAGGATCACTTCGAGTTCTTGTAGCACATCTTTAATCGTCGGTTCAGTCATGATTTTACCCTCCGGTTTGGGGTCACTTAAGCAGAAACATGTTGCGCTTCGATGACAACACCACGGTCACCCGCGATTCCCGGATTGATTTACTTTAAAGGCCATACAAACAGTGTCCGATCCGGGCACCGTTGCAGAATGGCGGCTGTTACTTTTTCTTGCTCTTTTTGGCCGGGCGGCCGGTCTTAACGCGCTCAACCTTGCCCAACACCGTGACCAACGCGCTGTCGGCCAGGCTGGCGAGGTGGGCAATGCCTGCGCGCAGGATTTCGGATTTCTTGAATTCCTTGCCCAGTTTGAGTGCACGCTTCTTCATGTCACCCAGAAGTGCATGCTCGTGCTCTGGGAACGAAAAGCTATCACGAACGAGCTTGATCTTTTTTAGGGTCGCACGATTCGGTGCCTTGGCCGGTACCGGCTTTCTGGCAGCCGTGGATACGGCCTGGGTTGCGACAACCGGACGCACCACTCGGGTGGTGATCTTGCGGGCCAGCGGTTTCTTGGCCGTAATCTTGGTGGCAACCGCCTTGGCCGGTGCCTTACGTGCTGGGGCTCTGCGGGTCACAGCCACACCTGTTTTATTCTTCGGTGTCGTCGCCATGATGTTCTCCTTGAGTTGAACAGATGTTGAAGATTATGGCATGCGACGCAGCGATAAATTATGAAAAAAGTGGCGAGAGGAAAAGTAATATTGCCGCAACAAAAATTTCATAGACTAGGGTCTTTGCTCCGAGACTAGACATTATGGTTTTCGTGCCTCTGAACTCGCTCATCGATCCGTTGCAGATCCCCGAAGACGGTGTCGTTTTTGCATGGGAAATTTCCGGAACGGCATCACACGAAGTCCAAGCCGATGCGGTCGAGCAAGTACTGGCCGATCCCGAAAAGTCGCTCTGGCTCCACCTGAATCTGTCGAACGCGCGGGTACAGCGCTGGATCCGTCAGACGCCGCATTTACCGGAACCTTTGAAGGAAGCCATTCTCGACGAGGTCAATCGTAGCCGGATGGAAACGATTGAAGAATTCGGCGATGGCTTGATGATGGTCATGAACGACTACCGCATCGGTTTGCTCAAAAACGATGACGAAGAAGACACCGGCACGCTTTGGGCCATCATGACGCCGAGTCTGATGCTATCGCTCAGAGCGCACCCACTCCAAACGACCGACACGTTACGTCACAAGCTGCGACAGCATCGCATCAATCCGCCGAATATCGTTGCGCTATATCACGAAATCATCGAGGAACGTGCCATGTATCTACGTCGACGCACCGATAATCTCTCTGACGAGATGGATGCCCTCGAAGAAAATCTTCTCACGGGCGACCACCTACCCGAGCATGAAACCCTGGGCCGGCTGCGAATCACGTGCAGCCGCCTGCGGCGACACTATGCGCCCGAGCTGACGGCACTACGCCGCCTTATCCGCCGACGCCCCACGTGGTTTTCGGAAGACGATACAGACAAGTTGCGAGAGCAGATTGACCTGCTCGCCTTCCTGGTCGATGAGGTCAATAGCCTTCACGAGCGCGCCAAGGTACTCCAGGATGAACTCTCGGCGCATGTTGCCGACTTCAATGCCAAAAACCTGCAAGTCCTGTCGGTCATGACGGTTATCTTCCTGCCGATGACGCTGGTTACCGGCGTGATGGGCATGAACATGGAAGATTTGCCAGGTCTGGAGCACTCCTTCTGGGCGGTGATGGTGATCATGTTTGGTGCCGGTTTATCGGTATACCTCGGGTTGAAAATTAGACGTATTGTTTAACGGATTCGTCATATTTTCTTAATCCCAGTTTCACGAAGCACGTTTTAAATGGGTGCATCGTGATTGACAACGCTGAAAAACACTTCCGAACGATCTGGATCTCCGACGTCCACTTGGGCACACGGGGCTGCCAGGCAAGTTATCTGCTCGATTTTCTGCGGACCCACGAATCGGAAACACTGTATCTCGTCGGCGACATCCTCGATGGCTGGCACCTGAAAAAAGGATGGTACTGGCCACAGACGCACAACGATGTGGTGCAGAAGATTCTCCGTAAAGGGCGTAAAGGCACCCGGGTGATTTTTATTCCGGGCAACCATGATGAAAGTGTCCGCCAGTTCATCGGTCTCGAATTTGGTGAGATCGAAGTTCGCGAAGACGCCATCCACACACTGGCCAACGGTAAGCGACTCTGGATTACCCACGGCGACCTATTTGACGGAGTCATGCAGCATGCGCGCTGGCTCGCCTATCTGGGTGACGGTGCCTACAGCGTGATCCTGTACCTGAACCGTTGGTTCAATGCGATACGCGTCCGACTTGGCTTGCCCTACTGGTCGCTCTCGCAATACCTAAAACACCAGGTCAAGAATGCCGTGAACTTTATTTCGGCATTCGAACATGTGATGACAGAAGAGGCCAAGCGCCGCAATTGCGATGGTGTCGTTTGCGGCCACATTCACAAAGCCGAAATTCGTGACATCAACGGCCTGCTCTATTGCAACGATGGCGACTGGGTTGAAAGCCTCACCGCCCTCGCCGAAGACTTTGACGGCAATCTGGAAATCATTCACTGGAATCGCCGCGTTGAAGCCCCGCTGAATCTCGTGAGTCTGCACAAGGAATTCGCTGAAGCGCCCACCTGCGCCAGCTCCTAATATCCCTGAGGTGACACTATGCGCATCATGATCGTGACGGACGCCTGGGAACCCCAGGTCAACGGCGTCGTGAGAACGATTAAGTCCACACGGCGTGAACTTGAAAGCATGGGCCACACCGTTGACGTGCTTTCACCCCTTGAGTTCAAAACGCTTCCCTGCCCCACATACCCGGATATCCGTCTTTCGCTGGGCGCAACAGGGAAAGCGCATCAACGGATCAAAGATTTCAATCCGGATGCGCTACATATCGCAACCGAAGGTCCGCTCGGTCTGGCCGCCCGACGTTGGGCCATCAAGCATCACTTCCCCTATACGACCGCCTACCACACCCGATTTCCGGAGTACGTGCACGCCCGTTTCCGTATCCCGCTGAAATGGACATACCGTTATCTGAACTGGTTCCATGGCAAGGCCAAGGCCGTGATGGCACCCACGCACGTGGTCATCAAGGATCTGCGCGACTACGGCTTCAGCAACGTGGTGCTCTGGGGGCGCGGCGTTGAGCTCGATATCTTCAAGCCGCGCGACATTCGTCGGCTCGGCACAAAACCACCGATCTTTCTGTACGTTGGCCGTGTTGCCGTGGAAAAAAACATCGAGGCTTTCCTGGATCTCGATCTGCCGGGTTCTAAGTGGGTCGTCGGCGAAGGCCCGGCACTGGCGGGACTGCGCGCTAAATATCCCGACACTAATTTCATGGGTGTGCTTTCACAGAACGAACTCGCCGAGGTCTATTCGTCCGCCGACGTCTTTGTGTTCCCGAGCAAAACCGATACCTTTGGCCTGGTCCTACTCGAAGCCATGGCATGTGGTCTGCCGGTTGCCGCCTACCCGGTGACCGGGCCGCTGGACGTGATTGGCGATTCCACAGGGGGTGCACTCAATCACGACCTGCGTCAGGCCTGCCTAGATGCGTTGGCGTTGAAGCGTGAAGACGCCTTCTCACACGCGCAAAAATATTCATGGCGGGCCGCCACCGAACAATTCCTGAACGAAATCCATCCGAGATCTTCAGTCTGATGGCGCAGTTTGATCCGGATTACGACCCTAGACACAATCCGCATAAAATTCACCGCGGACTCAAGCGCGTCATCATGGCTGCGGGCCATTCGCTGGATGGCTTGCGATACGCTATCAAGGAAGAAAGCGCCTTCAGGCAGGAGCTTCTACTGGGCCTGCTCATGGCACCGTGGGCTTTCATCATCGAGTTTGATCGTGTCGAGCGCGTGCTGCTATTGGGCAGCATCGTCCTCGTGCTGATCATGGAGCTACTCAACTCCGGCATTGAAGCAGCGATAGACCGTATATCATTCCAGCACCACAGTCTTTCCAAGCGCGCCAAAGATTACGGTAGCGCTGCCGTGCTGCTGGCACTGATCTTCTGTGGTGCGACCTGGATCACGCTCCTGCTCCCTCACCTGTTCTAAGACAAGCAATACCATGAATCTCATCCTCTGGCGCCATGCCGAAGCCATTGACCTTGGTATCCCGGTAACCCCCGGCAGCAAGCGCGATCTAGAACGCGCCTTGACCGAAAAAGGCCAACAGCAAGCACAAGCCACCGCGCTCTGGCTCAAGAAAAACGTGAAGCGCAAACTACGCGTGATCTCCAGTCCTGCGCTCCGTGCATTACAAACCGCTCAAGCTTATAGCGATAAGCCGGAGATCATCGCGGATCTAAACCCACTGGCCGATGCCAGTCATGTGCTCGGTGCCATCAACTGGCCGCAGGGCGACGATGTACTCGTCATTGGTCACCAACCCTGGATCGGCCGGGTCGCCAGCTTGTTGCTCGCCGGGCAAGAACAGGACTGGTCGGTTAAAAAGTCGTCGATCTGGTGGCTGAGTCATCGCGTACGACAGCAAGAGCATCAGGAAAAAGCACAAACGCTGCTCCGTCTGGTACTGCCTCCGGATCTGATTATTAAAGCCTGATGCTTAACCGTTTTGTCACGGTTTTATCATCGCTTCGTCATTTGACCTTACTAAAGTCGTTGGTGTTTAGCCAACCACTAACGACAGAGGATCACGATGAGCGATAAGACCCTTGGCCTCGAGGACCTGCAGGTTCAACACGGACTCAGCGAGGTCCAGACACAATCCACGCGTGCGCAGCAACCTTCACTGGTCATTTCGTGGGCACGCCATCAAGATGAGGTCGAAGAAGCCCAACGCCTGCGCTACAAGGTCTTTGCCGAAGAAATGGGCGCTGCACTGCCGAAGGCCAAAGATGGCCTCGATCAAGATCTGTTCGATGCCTGGTGCGACCACCTGATCGTGCGTGACGAGGAAACATTACGCGTTGTCGGCACTTACCGTGTGCTCACGCCGCACAAGGCGGCCAAGCTGGGCAGCCTATACTCGGACAGCGAATTTGATCTAACGCGACTTGCCCATCTGCGCCCCAAAATGATCGAACTTGGCCGTTCCTGCGTTCACCAAGACTACCGTACTGGCAGCGTCATCATGGCGCTCTGGGGCGGACTTGGGCGCTACATGGTGCAAGGGGGTTATGAAACCATGCTGGGCTGCGCTAGTGTGTCGATGGCCGATGGCGGGCACTACGCAGCCAGCCTGTATCGCCAGTTCAGCCAGGAGAACCTGGCCCCTGTGGAATACCGTGCCTTTCCACGCCTAGCGCTACCGGTGGAAAGTCTAAATCAGCAGCTTGAGGTCGAGCCGCCACCGTTGGTCAAAGGTTATCTGCGTCTTGGCGCGAAAATCTGTGGTGCGCCTGCCTGGGATCCAGATTTCAACACCGCCGATTTTCTGACGCTACTGCGACTCGGGGATATGCACCCTCGCTACGCCAAGCATTTCCTGGGCAAAAACTAGCCTTCGGACGCAACAAAAAATGGGCTGCATTTGCAGCCCATTTTAGTTTGACGGTTCTGTCGTCACCCCTGCCGGGCAACATCCAGTAATAGGGATTCAAAGTGCGCGACAACCACCGGCCAGCTCTCGCGCAGCGCCCTTTGACGTGATTCCTGACGCATACGATCATAAGCGGAACGATCATCCCAGTAGCAGGCATGCATGGTTTCGCAGGCACGAACAAATGCCGCATTGTTTTCTAGCGGCGCAAGGCACCCACTCTCCGCAGTCACATATTGTGCCGCTGCGGCGTAATCAAAAGCAACGACAGGGAGTGCGCTGGCCATAGCCTCCAACGTGACATTGCCAAAAGTTTCTGTCAGGCTTGGAAAGACAAACAGGTCGGCAGAGGCGTAGTGCGCGGCCAGATCTTCGCCGTGTCTCACGCCCGCAAAAATGACTTCAGGAAATCGCTGTTCGAGGCTGGCGCGTTCAGGGCCATCGCCCACCATCACAAGACGAACTCGAGCATCTTTTTGGCGGAGCACGCTATAGGCCTGAATCAGCAAATCCAGATTTTTTTCTGCGGCTAAGCGACCCACATGAACCAGTGTAAAGTTATCTTCGCTCACGCCCCATTGCGCACGCAATGCCACCGAGCGCTTCTCGGGGGAATAGAGTGCAGCATTCACGCCACGCGATAACACGCGGACGTTTTTGAATCCGATACTACTCAATTCGCGGCGCATATTTTCAGTCGGTACCGTTGTGAGCGATGTCTTGTTATGAAATTTACGCAGGTAGCCAACAATCGGACGCTTCAGCCAGCCAATGCCATAGTGCTGGCTGTAGCTGTGAAAGTTGGTACGAAAATCCGAGCTGACGGGGATTTTCAATTTTCTGGCCGCCTCAAGCGCTGACCAGCCCAGCGGCCCTTCGGTGACGATATGCACCAGATCCGGCCGGCGCATCGTCCATTGCCCCACCAAACGTTTTTTCGCAGGGAGTCCCATTTTCAGATTCGGATACTTCGGGATCGGCAAGCCCGTGGTCAGCACTTCCTCGATATCGCTTGCGGCAACCTTCTGTGCATCATCTTGCTGCCGGGGACGAACCAGCTGGATTTCGTGGTTCAGTTGCGACAACCCCTCCACAAAACGTGAAAGAGATAGCGCCACGCCATTCACTTCCGGCGGGTAGGTTTCCGTCACGATCGCTAGACGCAGCGATTTCTTTTTTGTGGCAAGGGTTTCGATGACGATCGTGTCCATATCGGTGACCAAGGGTTTTTAGCAGATCATGGACGCCATCCATAAAGGAATTGCTACCGTCTCTTTAAAGATTTATGAAACCATGGCTGTCATAAAAATCTCTTCAACACTTAACACAGCCGTAGCAATCGCCGCCTATTGTTGTCCTATCGCTTCGAATCAACCGTGGAGTCCACATGAAGAACTTTCTCGCAACCTTACGCGAACAACGCTGGGATGATCACCGCTACTATCATCAGAGCCGCATCAATCAGACGCTACACTTCATGAGCGCGGTTGGCTTTCTGACGGCGTACAGCCTGGTACTGTCGGACCCGGCAACGGCCGCGATTATCGGTTGGGTCTGGTCGATGGGCACGCGCCAATCGGGCCACTTCTTCTTTGAACCTCAAGGTTACGACGAGGTCAATCACGCCACGAACGAATACAAAGAAGCCATCAAAGTCGGATACAACCTGCAACGTAAGGTCGTGCTGATCGCCATCTGGCTGACTTCGCCGTTGCTACTGCTCGTCAGCCCAAGCCTCTTTGGCATCTTCGAACCGGCAGCGACGACGAAACAGCTGATCGATCATGTCGGCATTATCTGGCTAGCGATTGGTGTGGGCGGCCTTATTTTCCGAACCGTTCATCTCTTTTTCCTGCGCGATGTACAAACCGGCCTGGTCTGGATGACCAAAATCCTGACTGATCCTCTTCACGACCTGAAGATGTACTACAAGGCACCGTTCTATCTGATGCGTGGTCAACTGATCGATCCAATGGATCACGTTGCCCATGAAGAAGAAATGAAGGCCGCTGTCTAATTCAGTAGTCAGCCCCAACAAAAAGCCCCGCCTTTGTACGCGGGGCTTTTTGTTGGTCGCTTCCGGAGATCATGCCCGACGGGCACGCCACATCTCACCGAGAATCTTGCGCTTGATGCCCTTGTTGGTCATGTCGCTACCGGCCCACCACCAACCGTCCCAGGTCATACGACGGGCAGCCTGAATGAACTTGGCGCTCACTGCCGTAAAATCGGCATCGGTGTAATTGAGGCTAAAAATAAACCGGCCGGTACCCACCCAACTCAGCATCAGACCTTCGGCCTTGAGGTAATACTGGAACATCCAGTTGTAGCGTGATGGGGCCGTATAGCTGACCGTCCAGATCGTTGACAAGTTATCGATATGAACTGGTAGGCCTTCTGCTGCCAAACGTTCGTTCAGATCTGCAGCACGCGCATCCCAGACGGCATCGAGGTCGTTGTACAAGAGCCGCATGTCAAACTCGTTGATGCGCTCCAGAAACACCTGCATCGCCCCCATCACATAGGGATGTGAATTGAAGGTGCCACGTGCAAAACAGATATCGGCCGGACGTTCGCCACGGAAACGTTGCATGAGGTCTTTTCTGCCACAGACCACCCCTACCGGCAAACCGCCACCCAGTGTTTTACCGTAAGTCACCATGTCGGCCCGAACGCCGAAGTATTCCTGGGCACCGCCGGGTGCTAGCCGGAATCCAACAAATACTTCGTCCATGATGAGGACAATGCCTTTACGCGTACATACCTCACGTAAGGCCCGGAGCCAGGCCGTATAAGCGGCACGATTAAATCCCGCAGCACGACTGCTATCGACGAGTGCACTATCGCCCGGTGCCGCCTTATTCGGATGCAGCGCCTGCAGGGGGTTGATCAGCACGCAAGCAATATCGGACCGGTTTTCCAGCACCTTGAGACTTTTTTCCGACATATCGGCCAGGGTATAGGTCTTACCTGGGGGCATTGGGTTACCGATCCCCGGTTGTACGTCTTCCCACCAACCGTGATACGCACCACAGAAACGCACCAGGTTCTTTTTACCGGTGTGATAGCGCGCCAGTCGTACGGCCTGCATGACGGCCTCGGTGCCCGACATATGGAACGAGACCTCGTCCAGACCGGAGATCTGCTTGAGCTTTTCAGCGTTATCCAAAACGATCGGGTGGTAAGCGCCCAGCACCGGACCCAGGTTTTCCACACGGCGTGCCCCTTCGGCAATACAGGACTTGTAAAAGTCGTAGCCGAACACATTAACGCCGTACGAACCGGTCAGATCGTAGTAGAAGTTCCCGTCCAGATCCGTCACGAAGACTCCGGAAGAACTGCTCAGAAACGACCCCGAAGGCAAGCGTGAGCGCAGGTAGCGCGAAAACTGATAGGGCACGCGGTAGGTACCCGTAAATTTCAGATCGGAAATCGTCTCGGCGGCTTGCCGGGTTAGCGCCGCTGAACGACGGTATTTACGTTCGTAGAAGTCTGACAGCTCGTCCAGACCCCGGATCCGCTTCTGCACCACCGCGTTCGGTGCGTCATCGGCCCGAAAGAACTGGTCTTCGTCATATTCATAAAACGGTATTAATCGTGCGATACGCTTCGCCATGCGGGAATGGCCCGCCAATGATCGGTGCTTTGCACGGGAGAGCGTAAGGCGTGATCGAAGCTTGGGCAGTACCGCCGCAGTACCTGCAACGGCCATCAGTCCTAGCATCGTTTCGTTAAGTAGGTTGTCCATGCGTCATTTCTATCTAATCCTCGTTACAGCAACATGAAATTCCGCAAAATCCTTGAAAGCTGCCTGCTGCAGGAAGACCTTAACTTTCTGCTCACCAACCGTATTCCCCGCCGATCGGCGACCTTATTTATGGGCCGATTCAGCAAAATCTCGAACCCGCTGATCCGGTCTATCTCGATTGGACTCTGGCGCTTCTTTTCCAAAGTCGATTTATCCGACGCCGCCGACCCTAAATTCTCGAGTCTGCATGACGCATTCATCCGCAAGCTCAAACCGGGCGCCCGGCCTGTGGATCAAAACCCGGCAATGCTGACGAGTCCCTGCGATGGCATCATCGGTGCGCACGGCAAGATCAGCGATACCAACGTCTTCCAAGCGAAAGGCTTCCCCTATTCCATCGCTGATTTGCTGCCAGATCCCCAACTGGTTGAGACGTTCCGTAACGGCAGCTATCTCACCATTCGCATTACCGCCGGGATGTATCACCGCTTTCATGCCCCCGTGGATTGCCATATCTCACGCGTCACCTACATTTCTGGCGACACCTGGAACGTGAATCCGATCGCTCTCAAGCGGGTCGAGCGCTTGTTCTGTAAAAATGAGCGCGCAGTGATTGAAGCCGAGCTTCTGGATGGTTCTGGCCGCCCCGTGCCGTTCTTGATGGTTCCGGTTGCCGCGATTCTGGTCGCCAGCATCCGTCTACACTTTATCGACGTGCTGCTCAATCTCCGTTACCGCGGCGCGAACGTTTTGCCTTGCGATGCCAGTTACCGGAAGGGCGACGAGCTCGGCTGGTTCGAGCATGGCTCCACGATCATTCTGCTATTCCCGGAAACCTATTCGTTTCTGCCAAATATCCGAGAGGGGCTGCCCATTCGGATGGGCGAGCCGCTCATGCACTTACCGAACGCGTAGCCAACCCCACGTCATTCGATGGCCGGCAGGCCGCCGACATACCCAACCCGCCCGCGCTGATCAACCGCCTGGCGCAGCGCGCTGCGGATCTCCGGCGGATACTGCTTGAGATCATTGGCGGCGCCCGGGTGCTGAATGTTGGTCATGAGGTAGGCATACCCATCGACGTTCGGCACGACCTGCAGCCCCGTCAGCTCACCACCAATCGGTGCTGACAAGATTCGCGTCGTCTGATGATTGTCGACGTTATGCGCCCATAGAAAGTTATTCAGGTGATTGGATGAGTCCTCACCGATAAAGAGCGTGCGCATGGCTGGCGAGTATTTAATGTTGTCTGGGTTTGCCACGCGCTCGGTGTCACATTTGTCGTAGGTGCCCACCGACTGCCCTGCCGGCTTGCGGCGCCCCATCACGTAACCGGCCATAGATGAAGCAACCCACTCACCGGCAATCAGGCTGCCGTCGCTATCGAGCTGTCCACCTTGCATCGGTGCCCGATAGACGCCGCCACAGTTCAAATCGGCCACATCATCTTCCAGGCGAATGTGATCCTGCGGCCGATGACCATTCTTCTTGGCAACCATACCGGCCTCGATGGTCGACATCGCCACGTAGAGTTGCTTATCCTGCGGGTTGTGAGTGACGCCTTCCATCTTGGTGAACTCGCTGGTCGCACCGCGCATCGCGCCAAATTTTCTGCTTTCTAGAAATGCCGCTGCCAGTTCCATGCCAGGTTTGACGCGCAGATACACGGGCTCGTCGCCGAGCTTGCCACTACTTGAACGTGCCCCACCCTGACCTTCGTAAACGTAAACCGGCGTGTAGCGTTCATATCTTTCGGGGTCGGCTTTCACGTCTGCGGCGGTGGCCGTATCAAAGATGTCTGAATAACGTACGCCCAAATCGATGAGTTGGCGAATCTTTGCCTCCGATGCATGGCCCAGACGAATCCACGTCAACTTGGCCTGGCCACCGGCAACCCCGCTGGTCTGATCCCACCGTGCCGCATAGAGCGTTCCCTCGGACAGATCTCTGGGGCGCTGCGCAATGAACATGAAGAGCATCGTGTCGCGGCCATCGTCCCCCATATAAGCCGTGCGCTGGTCGGGCATCATATCTACCAGTTCGAAAGACAAGCGGCCCATCGCCAGACGTTTGTGTACGGTCGTTTTGCCATCACGGCCAACGGCGATCTCGACCGGGTGTCCATAGTCATAAGGATTTGCACCGCCCTCACTGGCCAACTTGCCGGGTGTGCCGAGGTACTGGTTCATGGCTTCGAGGGGTTCGTGCTCAAAGGTCTGAGCGTTAGGCTCGTACTCTTCACCACCGATATGCGTATTCCAGGGTGTCAACGATCCCGCACATGGAATCCAAATGCCCTTCACCGCGCTCAGGTCTACATTGCGCAACTGCGAGACCTGTAACGCACCGTTCTGTCGGTTTTGTGTCAGCGATGCCAGGCTCACCGCCATCGGCAAGCGACCATACATATCTCCCGTCGTACCCGGCTGATTGAGCGGTGCTTCCGTGTGATACTCGTACTGCGTCAACAGATAGAGTTTCTGTGGTGCGCCTTTCTTCCCAACGCTCATCAGCGAATTGGCATCCGGCGCATAGGCAAAGAACGGGCCGGTGCCGTGTACACCCTTGGCAACCGGTGCCGAGGTCATGACGGCACGCCCCTTGATGTCGACAATCTGCCCAGCGGATGCAGCGCCCGGACCCGACCCTTTGCGGTCGCCAGACATAAACAGGGTGTCGTATTGCAAGGGAAACGTTGCGGTACGCCCATCCGCATATTGAATCGTTGCCACGCTGGTCGTAAAGACACGGGTCTGATCCTCGGCGGATGCCGGGGCAGGCGTCGCCGAAAACGTCACCGACTTGACCAGATCCGCAGCCGGATCTGCTGCCCACACAGGGTAGGCGGCTTGTGTTGCTACGCCACTGATCAGAAGACTCTTCAAACAAAACCGTGAAAAAAACCGCATTTAAAACTCCATGATCATAATGGCCCGACCTTTGTCACACGCTCGGGTGACTGGCCGAAACCCGAATTGCTTGAACCGCTCAATCTTCGGCGTCGAAACGACCACCCGACCACTGCCGAAATGGGCCCGTATCCAGTCGACACGCGCTTTGACCAACTTCTTGCCGATCCCAGAATTACGAAAGTCCGGGTGGACTGCAGACAAATAAAGCACGTGGGTATTGGATGCCCAGTCCGCCGCCTTGACCCCACCGACCCCTACCACCCGTTCTTCGGATTTGGTCTTGACGGTGGCAATGAAGAAGTGACGGTACAACGGCTCCCCTACGGGTTTCACTTCCTCGGTCAAGCGGCTAACGGTATAGCGGTCACTACCGGCAAAACTACCGTGCAGCACCTCGACCGTCTGAATCACTTTTTCTGATTCTGCGTCGTCAAGGACAGCGACCTGAACCGTCGTGGTTTTGCCCATGACCCTAGCTCATTCGCAACCGCAAATTCGCACTCAGGCAGCTTTCCCTGCTTTGCTGCTTTTGCCCGGCACGCGTGAAACCGCCTTCGCCGCCGGCTTCTTGGCGACTGATTTTTTCGCCGCAGGGCGTGGGATTGCTTTCACCACGTCACGCGCCGATTTCATAGCAGCTGATTCCGAGGAAACGATACCTTGCATGGTCTGCTCGATGAGCTTTAGTGCGTCGGCATATTCCGGACCCGCATCGTGTTGCAGCTTATGCAGAAATTCCTGACCAAAGTCGCTCCAACCTGTCGCATTGTGTGCGACCGCAGCGAAGATGATTTCCTGGGCTTTGGTAGTTTTAGCAACCACATCGTCGACCCATTTCATCGCCAATTCATGATGGTCATTGGTCGCCACACGTTCCCAATGTGCCCCGGGTCGGTGTTCGCCTGGTTGCGCAGCCGGGTGCAATACGGCACGACCGACCAGGTATTGGCCATCGATGAAATGCGCAACCAGCTCCAACCATGCACGGGTGGATGCCTGACCCAACTCCAGATTTTTTTCACGAAACTCATGCAACGAATTCAGGTAGTAGGTGAACATGGATTTTTCCTCCTTTTCATAACAGAACCTAACGTGCGCACGTTTCGAATTCATGACAAAGGGGCTGCCACCACCGGAATTAGATTGATTCCGGTGGTGAACGGGGGTACGCTTCGTTTTTGGGTTTTTCAACCCATTGAAAATTAATATAATTTTAACAATCCGATGACCGCCCTACAGACCATCCGGCTCAGCCTCGACCCCGCAGACATCAGCGCCCTATTGCAAAACCCCTTGCTGGCCACGCCGCCCAAGCGGCGCCGCGCTCATCAGACAGACTTTGATACGCCCGAAAAATCGCTCGTCGGGCTCGGTCTTGCCGTCGAAGAAACGCGCGTTCTGCGCAAAACGATCCTAACGGTGACGCAAATCTCTGGTGAGCCGCACGTATGGTCCGCACCCACAACGCCCGGCACCTTTGACTTCGCCACACTGATCGACACGCCAGAAATCGCAGAACAACTCACTCAGCTCGCCGATGCGCTGCTGCCGATCTACAAGATCGAAACCAGCCAGCGCCTCTGGATGGTGCAGATCCGTAGCGCCCAAATCGAGGTCATTCTCGAAGAAGGTCAGATTTCAACCGGCGACGGTGCGTCACAACGCACCCACCGATTCTGCGAAATCGAACTGCGCCTCCACCAGGGTCAGTCGGCCGCGCTCTATGGTGTTGCGCGCTTGCTCAGCCGGCTGCTTCGACTGCACCCGATCTCCGACAGCCTCAGGCAACGCGCACGCGCCTTTAGTGCCGGTGAGGTCGCTCGTCCGATTAAGGCGCGGCGCGTTAAAGTCGATGCCAAGGACTCAGTGATCAGCGTCTTCAAACAGCTCGCCTGGATCTGCCTGAATCAACTCCAGGCCAATGAAGGTGGTGTCTTCGCACCCAACAACGTCGAGTTCATTCATCAGGCGCGGGTTTCTTTAAGACGCTTGCGTACAGCATTGAAGCTCTTCGGGTCCGAACTGCCACCAGAGTTCGCGGACAAATGGGGTCTGGCCTGGCGCGATGTCGGCGAACAGCTGGGTAACGCCAGAAACTGGGACGTGTTCTGTACCGAGATTTTGCCGGACATCGAGGCCGATCTCGGCAACGTTCCGGATGTGTCGGGCCTGAAAGAATTTGCACAGGTCCAACGCGACAAGGCACACGCACAAACACAAGCATGGATGCGTGGCCGCCGTTATAGCCTGACGATGATCGCGTTTTGCGAAGCGCTGCTGGCACTTCCTGATCGCAAAGCAGAGCGCATTAGTGATTTCGCTGACAAAGCACTCAAGAAGCGCCACAAGCGGTTCTACCGGGGCGCCAAGGTGGCGCACACGCTCACCGGCGAAGAACGCCACGAGGTGCGCATTGATCTCAAGAAGTTGCGCTACACCATCGACTTTTTCGAGAGCCTGTACCCGCAAAAGCAGTTACAGCCCTTCCTGGCTGGCCTGGCCGAGACTCAGGAACTGCTCGGTCACATGAACGACCTGGTGACTTGTGAAACCCTGCTGGCCCTGCGACCCGGCGCACCTTTGGACCTCCCCGTTGCCTGGACCAAAGGCCGGATGAGCGCCTATCTGGAAACCCTGCCCGCCGCACTGAAGCCGGTACTCGATGCCAAAACGCCCTGGTAAGCTGTCTTAGAACGACACGTTGGTCCGGATCCCGAAGACCAGCGCGTTGTTGATCGGAAGCTGGTTATTCTGCGGCTGCGGTGCTCGCGCACCTGGATTGACCACATATACCACGAAGGGCTGGATCGCTAACCAGGGCGACACCACGGCCTGATAATCGAATTCGACGAATGACTCGAAATTCGGAATCGGCTTATTCGTGTTCTGGTAGGTGTTTTCGTACTGAACATTGTTGACATAGGAACTACTCATGTTCATGTAGCCGAAGCCGATGGCTGTCTGGTCCAGCGGTCGACCATCCACGAGCCCCTTGTAACTCAGGCCGCCCTCCACGAACCAGTTAACCTGGTTGCGATCACTCTGTGGGCTGTAATGAAAACTGCCGAAGACATTCGGACCCTGGTCTTCGGTATTGGCGTCGCGCCAGATTGCCTGATCGAAACTGGCATACAAAGAATAGTTGCCCTTAAAGCTCTGCGGTGATGCACCGGTATCAGCCGCCAACGGCTGCCCATCGCTGGCCATGCTCAGACTATTGAAGGTGCCTGAGTGATACCACGCACCAAACTTGTAAACCCCGGGCATCTTGCCGTTCTCCTTGCCGGGGTTCAGGTTGTAGGCCGATTCGAGAAAACTTAATACGCCCTGACCCATCGGAAAATCTAAGCCGGAGGTATTGCCATTGGGGTTATTACCCATCGGGTTGCCGTTGAACACGGCCCCCTGGAATGTCCACTCCGGATTGGGCGTCACGATAATCTGGGCAGCGGGCGTAGCGTTCGGGTAAGTCGGCCCGGAGTTTGGCATGTTCTGGGCCCATATCGCTGGCCAGCCCCAGGTGCTGTTCACCATGAATGCCGATGAAGCAATCGTGTCGAAATTCAAATCGGCTTCAATCTGGCCGATCTTGACGGCGACCATGTCGTCAAAGAATTTCTGCTGCACCCAAATTTCACCCATCTTCGCACCAGCCGGCGCGTACTCAGTGTTGGTCACCGTCATAATATTCTGCAGGTTAGTCTGGGACAGCCCTTTACCCTGAACCAAGTAAGCGGCCATATGCCCCGACATCCCCGACCAGCCGAGCAAGGTGCCGAGGTCAACATCCATCTGCGGCTGGAACAGCCCATCGTATTCAATGCCACGTTTGACGCCACCGTTGACATTGCCTAATACATCCGATGTCTGGGTCAAAGTAAACACAACCCCGTTGTCTTCCAGGGTGCTGCGCAAGCCACCCCAGTCACCGGTCAGCGATGGGCGGACAAAAAAACCATCGGGGTTAGGATCCTGCGCGCACGACAGCCCGGGCCACCCAAGCAGGATGACCGCAGCACATGCAATGCGGGAAATGGTGAAACGCAGTCCGGTCAATCTGCACCCATCAAGGCTGGGCAGGCAGACCGCAAGCCAGCTTTAGAATCAGAAGGTTGCAGTAATCTTACAAACCGATTGCTACTCTTTCGTGACAGCCGGATTTTCTTTGGATGAATTGTCGTCCACAACGCTTAACTGCACCCGTGGTGCGTCACCCGCCGCAAACGTACAGACAATGTCGGCCGGCTCCCAGTTTTCAAGGAAACTGTAGGCTCGAACCCGGCCCTCACCGTGCATACGTACCGTCCGGGTCACTTTGCCTTTGGACGATTCTTCGCTCACAAAGCCGGTCTGGACGCTGGACGCTGTAAAACGCAGCTTATTGAAGATGGCGGCCTGGCTGGTCTGGGCAAAATCACGGGCGGCGTAAACACAGCTCAGCAGTTCCGGCCGCTTGCGAAACAACTCCTGTTCCGCATAAAGCGCTTGGTATCGCTGGTTGTAGGTGGTGGGCACACGGCCGGCCGCCTGCGCCCCTTGGCTAAAAGCCAGGCACAACAGCATCAGAATCAGGCTGCGAAAAGCGTCGTCCTTCAGCAGTCTCATAACCCATTCCTTTTTTTCTGGGGCGGACCAAAGCGTTTCGACGTATGAATCTGCAACAGCACGGGTGCAATATCCGGGTAGGCCACCAGGATAAGGCCATTTGCGGCCGGCGTCTTGGCCTGCAGAGTCTGCGTGAGCATCTGAATCGTTTCTAGCGCATCCGGCACATCTTCCGGTATCTGCTTCATCTGCCCATAAATCACCGACATGATGGGCCACGCATCAGCCCCGCCCATATTCACCGGTGAAGCAAAATCAGTCGTAGGCTGGGCAAGAAAGCTTTTGAACGTACTGGCGAAACGCTCCGGCGCGGGCTTCACAAAATCGCCACGGCCATTCCTGAGCTGTACGGTGCTCAATCCGAAAGCGTTGACCGTGCCCCAGGATTGAAATCCGACCGCGCCTTCTTGCGCCAATAGTTTCTTCGCCGCCGCTGCACCATCCTTCTCCCCGGTACCCAGCGGCCAGATCAGACCCGACCCCAACCCGACTTTTTTGCGCCAAGTCTCGGAGCCACTCGCAAGGTAACGAGTGAAGTTCAGCGTCACGGCCGAACCATCCGATTGCGCGACGGCAACGACAGGCATGGCCGGCAACGACAGATTTGGGTTCAACTCGGTAATGCGTGGATCATTCCAGCTGGTAATCTGCCCCAGATATATGCCCGCCAGCACGTGGCTATCCAGACGGAGCGCATTCGACGGGATACCCGGCAGATTCACGACGACGGCGACGCCCGCGCCCAACAAGGGGAACTGTACCAATCCCTTATCGTTTAAGCGACTCGCGGTCAGCGGAAACTCTACAACCGCCAGGTCGTAAATGCCGACAAACAATTCCGACGTGGACACATCTTCCAGCGCTTCGACATAAGCGACCTCGATATTGGTCGATGCGGTAAATGCATTGCCCCACTGACGGATCGTGCCTGATGCTGCCGGCGTGCCGATAATCTCAACGTTAGCCGAGGCCGCACTCGAGAGGGCCAGTAGAGCCGTGAACCCTACAACCAGCAGCAGTCTGTGGAAAAAGTACTGAACCATCGGCACATCAGAGTGAACTAATTAAGGTTGCCTTACTTGCATAGGCCAACAAGATCATAAACCGATTTCATTGGGCACAGGTAAATGCCTGTGCCCAAGCACGAATCAACTTAACCGTAGTAGTTTGGCACGATTAACTCGTCCGGCACCGGATGACGTACATAGTCCGGGTTGTGCTGACGTTTCGGCAACACCACTTCTTCGTGGATGATGTCTTCGTAGGGCACTTGCGACAGTAGGTGGTTGATACAGTTCAGACGAGCCGCCTTCTTATCGTTACCCGGCACGACCCACCATGGGGCTTCCGGAATATTCGTCTTGTTCAGCATCTTTTCTTTGGCGCGGGTGTAATCCTCCCAACGCACACGCGACTGCAGATCCATCGGGCTCAGTTTCCACTGCTTCAACGGGTCATTGATCCGGCTCAGGAAGCGCGCATGCTGCTCATCATCATTGATCGAGAACCAGTACTTCACCAGCTTGATGCCCGAGCGGACTAACATGCGCTCAAATTCCGGTGTTGACCGGAAGAACTCCTTGTATTCGGCGTCGTTACAAAAACCCATGACATGTTCGACGCCGGCACGGTTGTACCAGCTACGGTCAAACAGCACGATTTCGCCAGCCGCAGGGAAATGGGACACATAGCGCTGGAAGTACCACTGGGTTTTTTCACGGTCACTCGGTGCCGGCAGCGCCACGGTACGCACCACCCGCGGATTGAGGCGCTGGGTAATGCGTTTGATCACACCACCCTTGCCTGCCGCATCGCGACCTTCAAAAAGAATGATCATGCGGTAACCGGTATGCGCCACCCAGTCTTGCAGCTTGACCAGCTCGCCCTGCAAACGCAACAGTTCCTTGAAATACAGACGGCGCTTTGCGCGTGCCGCTGCCGCGTCTTCCGGAGAACCCGACTCATCATTAAAGCGCTGATCGTCGAGCTCCATTTCGAGCTCTTCGTCGAAGCTATCCAGCATCTCCCGTTCCAAACGGTGATACATATCCGCCAAGGCCTCGTCATGATCGCCGGTGCTCACATGCTGTTCGTGTTTCTTGCTCATCTGCCTACTCCCAACCGAATCAAAAGCGCCCGAGCACTTTTGTAAATTTGTACATTGAGAATGTACTGCGTGTGGGGCACATCGATTATTAAGACTTTATTACAAACGTCACAACCCCGTTACAACTCAAAGTGCGCCCGAAATCCGAAGAAACTGACCGGCCCACGGTCACTGTTATAGGCTGGGTTACGAATGTACTGATAATCTGCCGTGAGGTGCGCACCTTTGAAGAGGTTCACGCTGTAATAGGTCTCCATGATGCGCTCCCCCTGATAGGTGATCTTGCCGTCCCCGATAAACATCGTATTACCCCCCTGGCTCAGATAATTGATCTGGGAAGAGCTGATACCGTTAAATGAAAAGGCCAGGCCATAGGTATCATTGGGACGGCTCCAGAAGGATCCTTTGACCGATGTCCCGGCCGATAGTGAGCGGCTGATATCCGTAAACGCTTCGGTCTCGGACTGCCCGTTGTTCCAGCTCCAGCGCGCAAAGAGCCCGATGTCGTCGAGCACGGCCTGCTCCGCATTGATGACGTAGCCCCACTTATTCTGATACCCCGTGCGTGAGGTCAAAATGCTGGGCGGCGAATAACCGCCCTGCTGCGCCTGATTCACCGCGTCGCTAAAGGTCGCCAGAATGCCCCGGTTCTGAAAAAACAGTACACGCATCGCCCCATCCTGACCGAGCAGCTTGTGTTCGCGCTCCACCTCAACCGTATCACCATACTGCTTGGTGAGCTGATAATCGAGCGCCATGCCATTGGGGGTTTTCGGCATGGCCAAACGCGCCAGACGAACGGTCCAACCCTCGTCAAAGTATTCGCCGACAACGCCATAGGTATAACCACGACCATTGGCCGCAAAATCATAAGCACCGGCTGCCATGATCGACCAGTTCAAGAACTGTGTCCGGGGGTCATGGCTATAGCTATTCGAATCAAAGTAGTCGAGTGCAGACAACCAGCCATAGGTCAGTGTGATCCGCCGCTTGTCGACATCGCCCTTGATCTGGTTGGGGCCGTCTTCAATATGCTCCACGCCACCGCCCAAGCCAATGGTTTGCCGGATAAAGGCGCGCGCATTGTAGAACTGCATCGGTACCAGATTGCCCCGCTGCATTTCGCCATTGGTAAATCCGCCCAAGCCGCTAAGGTTTGAGAAAGGCATCCCCTCAGCTGCTTCTGGATTGTAGAAAAACTCCGTGCCTTTCCAGGGGCTCACACCGATAAACGGCGTGACGGTCACCGTATAGCTCTTGCCGACATCGCCCGTGCTCAGCAGACTTTTATCGCCGGCATAGGGTGAATTAAATTTGTTTTTGTACTGCAGCACGTAGGTCGACTGCCCGTGCAAGCTATACCAAGCTCTATCGTCGGGGATAGCGTTTTCGCTATCTACCGTGGGATCCCCATCAACCGATGACGCACCATAGGCCCATAGCGGGAACAGCGCCAACAAAAGTGCGCCGATACCCGCCAGCAGCTTTGCCGACATGGTGACCCAAAGGAACATGGCTAGATCGTGGTTTCATAATAGTACGTTGTAGTGTGCCGGCATTTTAACATTAAGGTTTTGTTTCAGAGCCATTGCGCGCCCACTTGCAGGGGCGATCGCTATACAATTCCGACCATGACAAGTGCAAAAATCAACTACGACTGCAGCAAATGCCCTGGCTACTGCTGTAGCTATCCACGGATCGTCGTCAGCAAGCGCGACATCACTCGCCTCGCCAAACACTTCGGACTGAGCCATGATGCCGCCAAGATTGCCTTCACCCGAGACTACGAATTCACCGAGGGCCACCCGGATGAGCACATTAAAGAGCGCATCCTTCGCCACCGTCCAGACGATGTCTATACATCTACCTGCCAATTTCTGGACCCGGAGCTACGCCGCTGCACGATTTATGAAGCGCGGCCTGAAGTTTGCCGGGAATTCCCCAACGGCAAAAAATGCGGCTACTACGACTTCCTGAAGTTTGAGCGGAAACATCAGGACGACAAGGATTTCATCCCCAGCGCCTGAATCTTCGGAGGCCGTTATACAGCACGGCCCCCAACGCCCATGCACCAACAGTGCTAGGCGACTGAACGCTTTTGCGCCACATGGACAGCGAAATCCTCACCCGTCGGTTGCGCGACCGCAACGCCGACTGCTGCAGTTGAAATCAGTATAATCCAGACAAAAAGGTTTTTCATTCTGATGCTCCTTATGTGTGAACCCTTGGTATCGGGCATAGGAGACATCGTAGGGGCCGAGAGTCTCACCAGATGAGCCTCTCGTTTCAGCAGCAAAAAATAATTAATGCAAGTTGCGTGACTTCAGGAGAAGGCTTTGGATCTTTCGGCGTTGGACATATCTCGAATTCAATTCGCTTTTGTCGTCACATTGCACATCATCTTCCCGTCGTTCACGATCGGCCTCGCAGCATGGCTGACCGTGCTTGAGTGGCGACACCAGGCAACCGGCAACCCGGTCTACCGCACGCTGTTCGACTTCTGGATCAAAATTTTTGCCGTGTCATTTGGCATGGGCGTGGTGTCGGGCATCGTCATGGCGTTTCAGTTTGGCACCAACTGGAGCGTCATGAGCGAACGAACTGGGCCAATCCAAGGGCCGCTGCTGGGTTATGAGTCGTTTACGGCCTTTATTCTGGAAGCGTCCTTTCTAGGCGTCATGCTGCTTGGCCGCAAACGCGTCTCACCGGCCACGTACCTCACGGCCTGCGTGCTGGTCACTTTGGGTACCACGCTGTCGTCGTTCTGGATCATGGCCAACAATAGCTGGATGCAGGTACCGGTTGGCCACACCATCGATGCCACCGGCCGAATGATTCCATCTGATTGGCAAGCGATCATCGGCGGCCCGGTCTTTTTGATCCGCTGGATACACATGCTGCTCGCCGCTTATCTGACCACAGCAACGGTGGTGTCAGCCACCGGCGCCTGGTATCTGCTGAAAGGAGTCCACAAAGATGCCGCCAAATCCATGCTGGTCTGGGGTATGGCGTTGATGGCGATCTTTACGCCCATACAAATGGGCTTTGGTCACCTCGCCGGTGGCATCATCCGCGAGCATCAGCCGGCAAAATTTGCCGCCGTAGAGGGGCGCTGGGAAAGCGGCACCCGCGCGCCGCTGGTACTGGTGGCATGGCCCGACAACAAAGCGGAAAAAAACAGCTTCGACATTAGTGTCCCGGTCCTGGGCAGCGTGGTGGATTCCGGTAACCCGGACTCCTATCAGCGTGGCATTAAAGACATCCCGGCCGATGAACGCGCCCCTTTCCTGGTGCCGTTCTACGGCTTCCGCATCATGTTCGGCGCCGGTGCCCTGATCCTCTTCATCGGCTGGTATGGCAGCTGGCGCAACTACCGCAAGAACATTGAACGTTCAGGCTGGTTCCTGCGCATCACCGCGCTTTCTTTCCCAATGGGCTGGATCGCCGTTCTCGCCGGCTGGTATACGGCCGAAGTGGGTCGCCAACCCTGGGTCGTCACTGGGCTTCTGCGCACCGCCGATGCTGTCACGCCGTCGCTAACGGTCAGCCATGCACTAATTAGCCTCTCGCTCTATGTGGTTGTGTACGTCATTGTCTTCGGCTTCGGCTTCCGTTACCTCTGGAAGCTTTTCCAGAAAGGGCCGTCTGACCAAGGCCTCAATCCATCTTCGACCGGAGGTGCCCTGTGAGCCTTGAATCCATGAGCCCCTGGCTGCCCTACTTCTGGGCAGGCCTCGTCGCATTCTCGATCCTCTTCTATATCATCGTCGATGGCTACGACTTCGGTGTCGGCATGCTGTTCGCTACGGCCAAAAACGACACCGAGCGCAATACGGTGATCGGCGCCATTGCACCCTTCTGGGATGGCAATGAAACCTGGCTGATCATTGTGGGTGCCTGCCTCTTTGGCGCATTTCCCGCCATTTATGCCATCTTTCTGTCGGCCTTCTATTTGCCCGTGGTGCTTTTACTCGTTGGCCTGATCTTTCGCGGTGTGGCTTTTGAATATCGCCAACAGGCTCTGAAGGCGCGAGGCATTTGGGAATGGGGCTTTGTCATTGGCTCGGCCGTCGCCACCATTGTTCAAGGGGCTGCCATCGGCACCATGATTCTAGGACTGCCGATCCAAGGCACTACCTATGTGGGCAATGGCTGGGAATGGCTCGCGCCGTTTCCCGTCTTATGCGGCATCGGACTCGTCATTGGCTACGCCATGCTGGGCGCCGGCTGGTTGATCCTTAAGACCGAAGGCGTGGTCGCTACACGGGCCCGCGCCCAACTACGTGTCTTATCCATCGCGTTCTGCGTCTTTATCTTGATCGCATTCCTGCTCACCCAAGACATCGATCTGCAGGTGCGTCGCGCCTGGGAAAACGCTGCACTCTGGCAGTGGCTGGTACCAGCGATAGGTTTTATTAGTCTCGCCGGGGCCTTTCGCAGCAGCCGCCACGACTGTCCGCACGAACGGGCACCGTTTACCTGGGCCATGCTGATCTTTGTCTCTGCCTTTGGGTCTCTAGCATTCTCATTCTGGCCGTACATGATGCCCTACTCCCTCACCATCGAACAGGCGGCCGCCCCGGCGGTATCGCTCCAGTTCATGTTCTGGGGAGCCATCATCATGTTCCCGCTGGTGATCTTTTACTTCCTGCGCATTTATCACCTCTTCTCGGGAAAAACGGACCCAATCGGCTACGAACTCGACCACTGAGGCAATTCACTGCTCAAAGGTCGTCAGCATGGGCGTTTTATGATTAGATATGCCTAAAGCGTACCGTCTTAAAGACGGTATGGGTTCAGCCAATTGAGTCGGGAGAGTGGTCGATGCGTTGCATTCGAATATGGAGTGATGCGGAGGGTAATTCGCAGTTTGAAGAAGGCCGTCTGGCCTTGAAATCGGGATCCCCGGTCAATCTGCTCTCCGGTGTGCTCGCCGCAAAGAGTATTTCGTTTGAAGAGACGCAAGCCGGCCAAGCACTCGATTGGCATAGCGCGCCGGCCAAACAATTTGTCATCACCCTGCGTGGCACGCTCGACTTCGTAACGCGCGAGGGTAAGCACTTCATTATCACTCCCGGCGATATTTTGCTGGCGGAAGACACGGTGGGTACCGGCCACGCCTGGAAGCTGGTGGGTGATGATCCTTGGCGTCGCGCCTACGTCATCCTGGATTCTGATGGCGAAGTCGCCTTCGTTAAAAATTAAGGGGTTGAAATTGAATAACCAGGCAAACATCACCGAAGTCGATTGCGCACTCGTCGGTGCGGGCATCATGAGCACCACACTGGGTGTATTTCTGAAGGAAATTCATCCCGACCTCTCGATCCAGATGATTGAAACGCTTCCCGGCGAGGCACAGGAGAGCTCGAACAGCTGGAATAACGCCGGCACTGGCCACGCCGCCAATTGCGAGCTCAATTACACGCCATTGGAAGCGGATGGTACGGTCAATATCTCTAAGGCACTTGAAGTCAACGTGGAGTTTGATCTATCACGCCAGCTCTGGTCCTATCTGACCAAAAAAGGTGCCATCAAGACCCCTTCGGCGTTTATCAACCCCGTGCCGCACATGAGCTTTGTCGAGGGCGACGCCCATGTCAGCTTCCTCAAGAAGCGTCACACCGCATTGAGTGCCCACCATTGCTTCCGCGGTATGGAGTACACGGAAGACCAGGCGCAGATCGCACAGTGGGCACCGCTGGTCATCAAGGGTCGCAACCCCAGCGAAAAGGTTGCGGCCACGCGAATTATCACGGGCGCCGATGTGAGCTACGGCTCGTTGACGTCGATCCTGTTGAACTATCTGAAATCGCTTCCTGGCTTTAGCGCCAGTTTCCAGGACGAAGTGACTGCCGTCGATCGCGAAGCTGATGGCCGCTGGTGCCTGACCATCAAAAACCGCCAGACCGATCACAAGCGATTCGTCAAAGCCAAGTTCGTCTTCCTGGGCGCTGGTGGCGGTGCGTTGCCGCTACTGCAAAAATCGGGCATTCCTGAATCCGAGGGTTATGCAGGTTTTCCGGTCAGCGGCATCTGGCTGCGTTGCGATAGCCAAGAAATCGCCAGCCAGCATGAAGCCAAGGTCTACGGTATGGCGTCGGTCGGTTCGCCGCCGATGTCGGTGCCCCACCTCGATACCCGCATCATCGACGGCAAGCGCTCCTTGCTGTTCGGACCCTACGCCGGTTTCTCCACCAAGTTCCTGAAACATGGCTCCTGGCTGGATCTATTTAAGTCGATCCGACTTGGCAACCTACTCCCGCTCGCGGCTGTCGGCATCTCCAGCTTCGACCTGGTGAAGTATCTGGTAGATCAGGTGCTGCAATCCAAAAAGGATCGTTTTGACACCTTGCGCGCTTTCTATCCAACGGTGGATCCCAAAGATTGGTATCTTGAAGTGGCCGGCCAGCGTGTGCAGATCATCAAGAAGGACAAGGTTAAAACCGGCATCCTGGAGTTCGGCACCGAGATTGTCGAGTCTGCCGATTCCTCCATCGTTGCACTCCTGGGTGCATCGCCTGGCGCATCGACCGCCGCATCCATCATGATCAACGTGATCGAACGCATGTCGCCGACAGGGCTGCTCCCGGCAGACTGGAAAAATCGCATGCAAGCGATCATTCCCTCCTATGGCGACTCCCTCATTACCAATGGCGCGCTTTGCGACAAGGTTCGCGCCGAGACGGCTACGGTTCTGGGGCTGCAATACATCGGCCCTAATACATAACCCCGTAGTTTCTTGAGAGGGCGTACCCCTATGGATAGCACCCAATCGCAAAGTGACGCCATCTTTTTTGGGGATGGCGAGCATAAGTACATGCTCTACGACACTTGGGCCAAGATCCCAAATGGTCCGTATTGGATTCATGACGTATCTTCCATCTCGATTGATGCGCAGGATAACGTGTACGCCTTTGTGCGCGGCCCACATCCGGTCATGGTCTTCGATCGGGACGGCAACCTGCTCAGAACCTGGGGCGAAGGCATCTTCTCGAACCCCCACGGATCCCACATAGCGGCGGACGGTTATATCTATCTGACGGATAACGGCGACCATACCGTCCGCAAGTGCACGTTGGATGGCAAGGTTGTTTTGACGATTGGTATCCCGCATCAACCCAAGCCCTACATGAGTGGGCTGCCGTTTAACCAGTGTACGCACAGCGCATTGGCGCCTAACGGCGACATTTTCGTTTCCGACGGGTACGGCAATTCGGTCATGCACAAGTATTCTCCCGACGGAAAACATCTCACGACCTGGGGTGGCAGCGGCACGGATCCGGGACAATTCGTCCTGCCGCACAACGTGCTGTGTGACGATGACGGCTGGGTATACGTTGCAGACCGTGAAAATCATCGTATCCAGGTGTTTGATAGCAAAGGCGGCTATGAAACGCAATGGAACAATCTGACCAGGCCATGTGGGCTCTGTATGTCCTCCGGCAAAAACCCGTTGTTTTATATCTCGGAGCTCGGGCCAGGCCTGGAAATTGTGCGCAACACACCTAACTTCGGGCCCCGAGTAACCATCACCAACCCCGATGGTTCGGTCGTGGCTCGCCTCGGCACCAAAGTCGCGGGCACAGAACGCGGCGCATTTGTAACGCCCCACGGCATTGCCGTGGACTCACATGGTGACATCTACATCGCCGAATGTGGCTTTGGCCAGTGGCACACATTATTCCCCGGGAAAGAGCCGCCCAAGCTTCTGGCGTCGATCAAAAAATTGGTCAAGGTTTAATCAATCAGCAACGCTGCACACTTTGTAAATTTGGAGGCTTCAAATGGTGGACACTGCAATCCCTAAGGTTCTCAACCTACCCATCGGCATTAACGCAACGGGCGTTCGTTCCGAGTTTGACAGCCTCGGTAAAGTGGACGTGCCGGCCAACCATTACTGGGGCGCACAAACCCAACGCAGCCTGCTGCACTTCGATATTGGTCACGATCGGATGCCCAAAGAGGTCTATCAGGCCTACGGCTATGTCAAAAAAGCCGCGGCTATTGTCAACACGGCTGCTGGCCGCATGCCCGCATGGAAGGGCGCGCTGATCGAACAAGTGAGCGATGAAGTGATTTCTGGCGCACTGGATAGCGAGTTCCCGCTCTACGTGTGGCAAACTGGTTCGGGCACCCAATCCAATATGAATGTGAATGAGGTGATGTCGAATCGCTGTATTCAGCTCATCGGCGGCGAATTGGGTAGCCAGACGCCAATTCACCCGATTGACCATGTCAACATGGGGCAATCGAGCAACGACACCTTCCCGACGGCCATGCACATAGCGGCCTACAAGATGGTGACGGAAAAAACCCTGCCCGCACTGAAAGCACTGCGTGATGCGATTGATGTGAAATCCAAAGCGTGGGCCCAGGTCGTCAAAATTGGCCGGACCCATCTGGAAGATGCGACACCGCTGACGGTGGGCCAGGAGTGGTCGGGTTATTCCGGCGCGCTGGATGACGCTATTGAAGAAGTGCAACGCGTGACCGAGGGGCTCCTGGTGGTTGCCATGGGCGGCACCACCGTGGGTACCGGGTTGAATACCCCGGTAGGCTTTGGTGAAGATGTCGCCAAAGTCATTAGCCAACTCACCGGCTACAACATCCAGACCGCATCCAACAAATTTACCGCACAGGGTACGCTGGATCGCATGGTGCGGGCACACGCCGGGCTCAAGACAGCAGCGGTCACCCTGTTCAAGATCGCCAACGACATCCGCCTGCTCGGCTCCGGCCCGCGCTCGGGTCTGGGCGAACTGATCCTGCCGGAGAACGAGCCGGGCTCCTCGATCATGCCGGGCAAGGTCAACCCGACCCAGGCCGAGGCGCTGACCATGGTCTGCGCCCATGTCATGGGCAATGATGCGGCCGTGGGCTTTGCCGGATCGCAGGGTCATTTCGAGCTGAACGTCTACAACCCCATGATGGCCTATAACGTGCTGCAATCCATGCAGCTTCTGGGCGATGCCGCCAGCAGCTTCACCGACAACATGGTGGTGGGCACCCAGGCCAACACCGCGCGCATTGAGAAGCTGATGAAGGAAAGCCTGATGCTGGTAACGGCGCTGGTGCCGCATATCGGCTATGACGAAGCCGCTAAGATTGCCAAATATGCCCTGGCGCATGATGTAAGCCTGCGCGATGCGGCGGCTGCGCTTGGCGCTGCCACCAGCGGCAAGGTCGCGATCCTCCTGACGTTCACTGCGCCTGACAAGGACATCGAGGTCTACAGCGCGTACAACGTCGGCGGCAACGACCGCGGCACCGTCGTGAACACCAGCAATGGTCGTACGTTCTTCTACGGCACGGGCTTCCCGTTCGTGCCGCCTGGACCG
>CALKUR010000064.1 GCA_937996725.1 uncultured Dechloromonas sp.
GTGCTCGATCCAGAAGCCAGCCGCGCCGCGCGAGTAGTCGCCATTCACATAGTTGACGCCCTGACCGAGCAGCTCGGTAATGAGCAAGCCGCGCCCCATGGTTTTCATCAATGCCGGCAGATCGGCATGGCCGCCGCGCACATCGCGCATGAAGAGGTTATGGCTGCCACCGCCATTGGCGGTGGGCGCCATGCCCAACTTGCGCGCCGAATAGACCGAGAGAAAATAGCCGTTGAGAATGCCATCGCGAATCACGTCACGATCCTGCGTTGGCAAGCCATCGCCATCAAAAGGCGCACTCGATTGACCACCAGGTAACAACGGGCGCTCTTCAAGCACAACAAATTCCGGGAGGATTTTCTGACCCAACGCCCCCTCCAGGAACGAGCTCTTGCGATACAGTGCGCCGCCCGAGGCTGCGTGCACCACATTGCCGACAATGGTCGACGCAATCGGTGCTTCAAAAATCACCGGCACTTCACCTGTCGGGCACTGACGAGCGCCCAGGCGGGCAGCAGCACGCTGCGCGGCTTTGAGGCCAATCTCGGCGACCGGTGGCAGGTGCGCCGCATTGCGCACGGATTCATACCAATCGTCACGCTGCATGCCGCCATGTTCGTCAGCGGCAATCAGCGCACACCCCACGCTGTGTCGGCTAGTGGGGTAACCGGCCATAAAGCCCAGGCTATTGGCCATAATGAAGTGACCCTGATGCGTCGACACCGAAGCCCCTTCGGAATTCTGAATCACGGGCCCCAAGGCCAAACCTGCCGCCTCGCATTCGCGCGCCAAGTTCACTGCCATCTCGACCGAAGGGGTCCAGGGGTGAAACAGATCCAGATCGGGCACCGGGCCCAGCATGAGCTGTTCGACTTCAGGTAAACCCGCACAGGGGTCTTCTGCGGTAAAACGGGCAATATCCAATGCCGCACGCACCGTGGCCTGCAAGGCCTCACGCGAAAAATCGCTGGTGGACGCATAACCCTTGCGCTGCCCCAGGTAAATCGTGACACCAATCTGTTTGTCACGATGATGTTCGATCGTTTCGACCTCGCCCTGCCGCACATTGACGCTTTGACCAAAGCCTTCGGAGATCTCAACTTCCGACGCTGTGGCACCGCCGGCACGGGCGATCGTGAGCAGATCATCGGCAATCTTGATCAGCGCCTCGCGGCTGTGGGCAAAGAGGTGTTCGTCAGCAGACAGGTGATTGGTCATGAATTAGGGCAAGGTTCAGCAAGCATTGATCGGGTGGTTGGTATGATAGCGGCAAACCGCAACACCACCGAACCCGTCATGCCATTTCATCCCACCAAACCGCCCAGCCACTTCCACACCCGTCAGGGGCAGGAGGTCGTCAATGCCGAGCCGCCTCCGATGACCGAAAGCCGTCGTCGCAGCAAGACCAAGGCCAAGGAAGAGGTGGAAATGCTGCAGGATTTGGGCAAACGTCTGGTCGGCGTTGGCAATGACCGGCTGAAGAAAGTGGACATTCCTGAATCACTACGCGATGCGGTGCTGGAAGCCAAGAAAATCACCTCCCATGGCGCACTTCGCCGTCAGATGCAGTACATCGGCAAGCTGATGCGTGACGTCGACACCGACCCGATTCAGGAAATGCTCGATGAGCTCGACGGCATTTCGAACAAAGCCAACGCCCGCTTTCACGCACTGGAAAAACTGCGGGATCGGTTGATCGCCGACGAGGGCGTGATCACCACGTTGAAAAACGACTATCCGGATCTGGATGTGAGCGCCTTACGCACTTTGCGTCGTAATGCCATCAAGGAACAGGCCGAGCAGAAGCCGCCCAAGGCTTACCGGGCGATCTTCCAGTTGCTCAAAAGCCTGGCATCGGCCGAAGCGGAGACGCCCGACGCCACTGATGGGGCCGAGGACGACGACGCTTAAGGGCTTTGCGTCAGATCGCGTAAGAACTGCAACGCCAGCGCGGCACCAAAACCCGTCGTTTCCGTACCCACGGCACCCAAGCCACCTTTGCAGCTAGCGGCCGATAGGTCAACGTGTAACCACGGTTGGTCTCCGACAAACAGATTGAGGAAGCGCGCTGCCAGCGTGTGATCGGCTTCGCCATCCAGCGTGCACTGCTTCACATCGGCCACCTTGCTCTCGAGCGCACTGTCGTAGTCATCCGGCATGGCAAAGGCCATGACGCGTTCACCCGCCGCTTCACCGGCCATCGCCAGCCGTAACGCATGGTCGGCATCGGTGGCAAAAAAGCCACTCATCCGATTGCCCAGTGCCATCGTCATGCTGCCGGTCAGTGTCGCGAAATCCACCACGACATCCGGTTTGTTTTTTGCCGCCAGCGACAGCGTATCGACTAACACCATCCGGCCTTCGGCATCGGTGTGCACAATCTCGATCGTGAGACCGTTCATCGCGGCAACGATATCGCCCTGGCAATAGGCACCGGGGCTAATATCATTGCGCGACAGCGCGAGCCAAGCATCGAGGCGCACCGGCAACTGCAACTGTGCTGCGGCGCGGATCACCGCCAACGCCGTCGCGGCACCCGCCATGTCTTCATGCATACCGGCCATGTACCGAGCCGGCTTCAGATTATGGCCACCGGTATCAAAACAGATACCTTTACCCACCAGGCTGACATGCGGCACCGATCGGGCTTTGGGGACATAGCTCAGATGTACGATGGCCGCATCCTGAATCGGACTTCCCTGCGCCACCGCCAGAAACGCACCCGCCTTCAATTTTTTAAGGCGTGGGATGTCATACACATCGGCCTTGATACCTGTGTCTTTGATGAGTTGCGGGATCAGCGCACGGAAACTACCCGGCGTCAGCTGGTTAGGCGGCAATACGCACAAAGCGCGCGTCAACAGGTTAGCGGCCGCTTTACGCCGCGCCCAATCCAAGTGGGCCACATAAGCCGAGCGCACGGTGGGCTTGACCGACGCCCCCACCCAAAAACGCAAGGTTCCTGCATCGGTCTGCCCAGGCACCCCTTTTTTCGCCGGCACATCCGGGCGAACCGTTTTAGGCAAACTCACGCGATTGACGCATCCCACGTAGGCCGCATCTGCCAGAACTGTCCCAACGAAAGCGGTGCCGCCATCCAGTACGACGTCGACCCGGGTGGGACTCTCGGCCAGCAAAGGGGCAAGCGCCTCGCGCAATGCTTGCTGACGCTGGAAAACGCTGTCATCCAGATCAACGGCCAGCCAGCGAATCAGGCCGCCACCCGCCAAGGTGGCTTCGGGGATTAGCGCAGGCACAGGCATCTTGCCGCCACCCGCCGGTTTACGGCATAGCGCCTCGGCTTTTTTCCGGCGGCGCGCTAACGTTTCGCGCAGCGCGGCCGCGGCTGGCAATGTTGCCGGGATGGTGCCCCCGGCCAGCTTCTCGGCCGAAAAAAGCACCAGCACGTGGCTGCAGGCCTGGAGCTCGCGGATGCCCGGATCGGCCGCCAGCAGCTTGAGTTCCGGCAAGTCAGCCAGCCAGCCGGCCGGTAGACTTTGGACGGTTTTAGCAAGGGTTGATTGCGGGGCGCTACGGGTGGCGGTCATGGCAGATAACTCGGCAAAGGTATGCGATCATTATAGGGTTCGAATCCACGAAAAATAGGACAAACGGATTTCCGCATGCAGACTTACCTGAACCTGATGCAACACGTGCTGGACCAAGGCCACGTCAAAACCGACCGCACGGGGACCGGTACCCGATCAGTTTTTGGCTGGCAGATGCGTTTTGATCTGGAACAAGGCTTCCCGGTACTCACCACCAAAAAACTGCACCTGCGTTCGATCATTCATGAACTACTGTGGTTTTTGCAAGGCAGCACCAACATTGCCTATCTGAAAGAGCACGGCGTCTCAATCTGGGACGACTGGGCCGACGAGAACGGTGAACTGGGCCCCGTCTACGGTAAACAGTGGCGTCGTTGGGAAACAGTCGTGCCGGGCAAAGACGGCACACCGCCGACCATCCGCACGATTGATCAGATCACACAACTCGTTGAAGGCCTGAAGAACAATCCGGATTCACGCCGTCATCTCGTCTGCGCCTGGAATCCCGGCGAAGTGGATCGTATGGCACTCCCACCGTGCCATGCGCTCTTTCAGTTCTACGTCGCGCCACCCGCACCAGGCGATGCCGATCAGCGCCCTCGTCTGTCATGCCAGCTTTACCAGCGCAGCGCCGACATCTTTCTCGGGGTGCCGTTCAACATCGCTTCCTATGCCCTGCTGACGATGATGATCGCCCAAGTCTGCGGCTACCGCCCCGGCGAGTTCATTCATACCTTGGGCGATGCCCACCTGTACAGTAACCACCTGGAGCAAGCGAAGCTGCAGTTGAGCCGTGAGACGCGCCAATTGCCTGTCATGCGGATCAATCCTGACGTCAAAGATCTGTTCGCCTTCCGCTTCGAAGACTTCACGCTGGAAGGCTACGATCCCCACCCGCACATTCCGGCACCCGTCGCCGTCTAAGCTGACATGGATATCACCAAAACGCCCGCCTGGTCGCGCCTCAGCGCAGCACGCGACCGTTTGGCGCAGGTGCATTTGCGCGAACTGTTCGCCAAGGACACGGATCGTTTCAAGCACTGTTCACGTCAGGCCGACGGTCTATTGCTGGACTTTTCGAAGCAACGACTAGACCAGGATGCCTTGAACCACCTCGTTGCGCTGGCCGAAGCGGCCGATGTCACCGGCTGGCGCGAACGACTGTTTGCCGGCGAGAAAATCAACGTGAGTGAAGAGCGTGCCGTTCTGCACCCAGCGCTGCGCCATCTGGATGACACGCCATTCCCATCAGTCAACGGCGATGTAATGCCGGATGTGCGCGCAGTCCGCCAGCAAATGGCCGCCATCGTCGAACAACTCCGCAGCGGTAACTGGAAGGGCTATAGCGGCGACACCATTCGTCATGTCGTCAATATTGGTATCGGCGGTTCGGATCTGGGCCCGAAGATGGCGACGCGTGCCCTATCGGCTTTTGCACACCCCGGCCTGCACGTCCATTACGTCTCCAATCTGGATGGCGCCCACATGGCACCGCTCTTGGAAACGCTGGATCCACGCAGTACGTTATTCATCATCGCCAGCAAGACCTTCACCACGCAGGAAACGATGATCAATGCGGCCAGCGCCCGTAATTGGATGCTGGCGCACACGGGCTCAGAAGAAGCTTTGGCCAAACACTTCATCGCCGTCTCGGCGCATCCGGAACGTGCGGCCGAGTTCGGCATTCCACCCGCTCAGGTCTTGCCGATGTGGGACTGGGTCGGTGGCCGCTATTCCCTATGGTCGGCCGTTGGCCTGCCGTTGGCTGTCAGCATCGGCATGAGTGGTTTCGAGCGCCTACTCGCCGGCGCACAGGCCATGGATCAACATTTCCGCAACACGCCGCTCAAAGACAACCTACCCGTCTTACTGGCGTTGCTCGGCATCTGGAATACCAACTTCCTCGGTGCCCATACTTCGGCCATCGTGCCGTACAACGAATCGCTGCGCCATCTGCCGGGCTACCTGCAACAGCTGGAGATGGAATCGAACGGTAAAACCGTTAACCGCGACGGCCAACCGCTGACCAGCCCGGCCAACCCCATCGTCTGGGGCGAGATCGGCGCTAACGGCCAACATGCCTTCTTCCAGCTACTGCACCAAGGTGGCTGGCTGGTGCCTTGCGACTTTATCGCCACCGCACTGAGCGACTATCCGCTACCGGGCCACCAGGCTCCATTGCTCGCCAACTGCTTCGCCCAGAGTGCCGCACTGGCCTTTGGCAAAACCGAAGCTGAAGCCCGCAACGAGTTGGAGGCTGCGGGTCTGCCAGCCGCACAGCGCGATGCGCTGCTGCCGCACAAGGTCTTTGCCGGCAACCAGCCGTCGACCACGCTGCTGCTGCCGCGTCTGGATCCCTATCACCTCGGCCTACTACTCGCACTCTACGAGCACAAGGTCTTCGTGCAAGGTGTGATCTGGGGCATTAACTCCTTTGACCAGTGGGGCGTTGAACTGGGCAAGCAACTGGCGTCACGCGTCTTGCCCGTGCTGAATGGCGAAGCCTCGAAGGATGCACTTGACGCTTCAACCCGCGGCCTCATCGACTGGACGCAAACGACGCATGGCTGAAACGATTGTCCCGAATCTGGCGCTCATCGTTGCCGTTGCCCGCAATGGCATTATTGGTTGCACGAATGAAGAGGGTCGTGGGGCCCTGCCTTGGCATCTCCCCGAAGACCTGAAGCACTTCAAGGAAACCACCAGTGGCCACCCCATCATCATGGGCCGCAAAACCTGGGAGTCACTGGGTCGACCGCTACCGAATCGCCGCAATATGGTCATCACGCGCCAGACGGATTACACGGCTACAGGTGCCGAAGTATTCGGCAGTTTGCCGGAAGCACTGGCTGCGATCGGTGAGGACACCGCTTACATCATCGGTGGTGCCGAGCTCTATCGTCAGGCGCTGCCTTTGGCAGCCACGCTCATCATTACCGAAATCGGCATTGATGCTGCAGGCGATACCGTTTTTCCAGAGATTGATACCCGCTGGACCGAAGTGTCACGCCAGCCGCACACGAGTGCGACCGGCCTCCCCTACGCCTTTGTGACCTATCAGCGCTGAACGTTCTGCTCAGCGCCGCCAATCAACGTACACAATCCACGTAATAGGCAGTCTTACCGTCTTGCTCGCCTTTAACGAGGCCATGCACGTCCGTTTCAAAACCCGGGAATCGTTCGTTGAACTCGCGCGCGAATTGCAGATAGTTCACGATCGTTTTATTGAAACGCTCTCCCGGGATCAGCAACGGAATCCCCGGCGGATAGGGCGTCACCAACATGGCGGTAATCCGGCCTTCCAGATCGTCGATGGCCACGCGTTCGATTTCGCGGTGCGCCATCTTGGCGAAGGCATCAGCCGGACGCATGGCCGGCACCATATCCGACAGATACATCTCGGTCGTCAGGCGCGCCACATCGTTCTTCTTGTACACATCGTGGATCTGTTGGCAGAGATCGCGCAAGCCGACGCGCTCGTAACGCGGGTGCTTCTGACAGAACTCCGGCAGCACCTTCCATAGCGGCTGGTTCTTGTCGTAGTCGTCTTTGAACTGCTGCAACTCCGTCACCATCGTGTTCCAACGGCCCTTGGTAATGCCGATCGTGAACATAATAAAAAAGGAATACAGGCCGCACTTTTCGACGATCACGCCGTGCTCGGCCAAATACTTGGTCACGATCGCCGCCGGAATACCGATGTCTTCCGAGAAAGCACCATCCACATCGAGCCCCGGGGTGATGATGGTCGCTTTGATCGGGTCGAGCATATTGAAGCCATCGGCCAACTGACCGAAACCATGCCAGCGTTCGCCCGGCTTCAGCATCCAGCTCTCGCGTTCCTCGATGCCTTCTTCTGACAGGTCATCCGGGCCCCAGACCTTGAACCACCAACCCTCGCCCCACTCTTCGTCGACCTTGCGCATGGCGCGGCGGAAGTCGAGCGCTTCGGCAATCGACTCTTCCACCAGCGCAGGACCGCCCGGCTCTTCCATCATGGCGGCGGCGACGTCGCACGAGGCGATAATCGCGTATTGCGGTGAGGTCGAGGTATGCATCAGATAGGCTTCGTTGAATACGTCGCGATCCAGCTTACGATCATCCGAATCCTGCACCAGGATCTGCGAGGCCTGACTCAGGCCGGCCAGCAGTTTGTGCGTTGACTGCGTCGAGAAGACCATCGACTCTTTACAACGCGGACGGTCAGCACCGATGGCATGGTAATCACCGTAGAAATCGTGGAAGGCCGCATGCGGCAGCCACGCTTCGTCGAAGTGCAGCGTATCGATCTTGCCGTCAAGCATCTCTTTGATTTCTTCGACGTTGTAGAGAATGCCGTCGTAGGTCGACTGGGTAATCGTCAGCACGCGAGGCTTGGCGCCCTTATCGGCAATGAACGGATTGGCGGCGATCTTCTTCTGGATGCTTTCCCAGGAAAACTCGCTCTTCGGAATCGGACCGATAATGCCGAAGTTGTTGCGAGTCGGCATCAGAAATACCGGGATCGCACCCGTCATGATGATCGAGTGGAGCACCGACTTATGGCAGTTACGATCCACGACCACAATGTCACCCGGTGCCACCGTCGAGTGCCAAACGATTTTGTTCGACGTCGAGGTCCCGTTGGTCACGAAATACAGGTGATCACAGTTGAAAATGCGCGCCGCATTACGCTCCGACGCGGCGACCGGACCGGTGTGATCCAGCAGCTGACCAAGCTCTTCTACGGCGTTACAGACGTCGGCGCGCAGCATGTTTTCACCGAAGAACTGGTGGAACATCTGACCGACCGGGCTCTTAAGAAACGCGACGCCGCCCGAGTGGCCGGGGCAGTGCCACGAGTAGGATCCATCGGCGGCGTAATGCGTCAACGCACGGAAGAACGGCGGCGGCAGCGCGTCTAGGTAAGCCTTGGCTTCGCGTACAACGTTGCGGGCAATAAACTCCGGCGTGTCTTCGTACATATGAATGAAGCCGTGCAACTCGCGCAAAATGTCATTCGGAATATGGCGCGAGGTCCGAGTTTCGCCGTGCAGAAAAATCGGGATATCCGCATTCTTATAGCGGATCTCTTCGACGAAGGCACGCAGCTCGGCAATGGTTTGCTCTTCCTGATTCAAGAGCTCTTCGTCATCCACCGACAAAATGAAGGCTGAGGCGCGACTCTGCTGCTGCGCAAACGAGGTCAGGTCACCATAGCTCGTGACGCCCAGAACCTCCATGCCCTCCTTCTCGATCGCTTCGGCCAGGGCGCGAATCCCCAAACCAGATGCGTTCTCGGAACGGAAGTCTTCGTCAATGATGATGATCGGAAAGTGAAATTTCATGGCAACTCCTGGCCCAGAAAGAACTTCCGCGTGCCGGCAAGCCGGTCACGCGGAACTGTGAGACGGTGAACGCTAGTCTAAAGCGTTAAATTTTCGGGAGTGTGACACCGACCTGACCCTGATATTTACCACCACGGTCTTTGTACGAGGTCTCGCACACTTCGTCAGATTCAAAGAACAGCACCTGGGCGCAGCCCTCGCCGGCGTAGATCTTGGCGGGCAGCGGCGTGGTGTTCGAAAACTCCAGCGTGACGTAGCCTTCCCATTCCGGTTCGAAGGGCGTCACGTTCACGATGATGCCACAACGGGCATACGTACTCTTGCCCAAGCAAACCGTCAGCACGCTGCGCGGAATGCGGAAGTATTCGACGGTACGAGCCAGGGCGAACGAATTCGGCGGGATGATGCAAACGTCGGATTCGACTTCCACGAAGGACTTCGGGTCAAAGGCCTTCGGATCAACGACGGTGCTGTTGATATTGGTAAACACCTTGAATTCACGGGCGCAACGGATGTCGTAACCGTAGCTCGACGTGCCGTAGGACACGATCTTCTGGCCATTCACTTCGCGGACGAGATCCGGCGAAAACGGCTCGATCATGCCGTGCTGCTCGGCCATACGGCGAATCCACTTGTCAGACTTGATGCTCATACCGGCTCCAGGTGTCCCGTCGGGAACGCAAATTCAGGAAAATTGGCGGAAATTGTACCCCGATCCACGCCAAAATCACGGCCAAACCCGGTCATTCCACGACGATTTTCGGGAATTTGTGGCTGGTATCCCGGGCTCTGGCCGCAATAGCGCCCGCCACGCGCAGGGCGATAACTCGGTACTGCTGGCTGATTGGGCTTTGCGGGTCGGCCGCAACGATCGGCTTGCCGGCATCGAGGCCCTGGCGAATGCGCAGATCCAGCGGCAATTTGCCCAACAGCGGCACGTCGAAGTCCGTACCCAACGCCTCACCGCCACCCTCGCCAAAGATTGGCTCACTGTGACCGCAATTGCTGCAGATGTGGACGGACATATTCTCGACAATGCCCAGGATCGGCACACCGACCTTTTCAAACATGCGGATCCCTTTACGGGCGTCCAGTAGGGCGATGTCCTGTGGCGTCGTCACGATCACCGACCCGGTCACCGGCACCTTCTGTGCAAGCGTCAGCTGGATGTCGCCGGTACCCGGTGGCATATCGACCACCAGATAGTCCAGTTCGCCCCAGAGCGTATCGCGCAGCAACTGTTCCAGCGCCGAGGTCACCATCGGGCCGCGCCACACCATCGGCGCATCGACATCGACCAGGAACCCGATCGACATCAACGCAATGCCATGACCCTGCAAGGCTTCGATATGTTTGCCATCCGGCGAATGCGGTTGCTGGCCGGCAACGCCGAGCATCTGTGGGATTGAGGGGCCGTAGATGTCGGCATCCAGTAGCCCGACACGCGCGCCCTGCTGGGCCAATGCCAGCGCCAGATTCACGGCCGTGCTGCTCTTGCCGACGCCCCCTTTGCCGGATGCTACGGCGATCAGGTTCTTCACGCCCTTGAGCAAGGGCAAATTGCGCTGCACGACATGGGCTTCAATGACCGAATGCACTTCCACGTGCACCGGCGTTGCACCGGCAATCGGTGCCAGTGCCGCGGCGATACGCGCCTGAATGGCGGGCGCTTCCAGCGCCACCGGGTACCCGACCTGCACACGCACCAGCCATGCTTCAGGCGCACACGTCAGCGCATTCACCACCTGAGTGGGCAGGAAATAGGGTTTCTCGGTCAGCGGATCGATCAGGCCAGCCAGGATTTCGGTGGCACGGTTCAGTGTCTCTTGGGGTTGGTTCATACGATTTGTGTCAATTTTCAAGAATGAGCGGATTTTACGCCGCTTTTTTACGGTCAAAGGCAGCTTAAATGCCCATGCAAGGCGCATGGTCAGGCCTTGTTCGGCTAAAATTGCGTCCATGACACGTTCTTTGCTCGTTACTTCTGCGCTGCCCTACGCCAATGGGGCCATCCACTTGGGCCACCTGGTCGAATATATCCAGACCGATATGTGGGTGCGTTTTCAGAACCTGATCGGCAACCAAGCCACTTATGTGTGCGCTGACGATACTCATGGCACGCCGATCATGCTGCGCGCCGAAAAGGAAGGCATCACGCCGGAAGCGCTGATCGCCCGTGTGCATCAGGAGCACCTGCGAGATTTCACCGGTTTCCACATCGACTTTGATCTCTATCACTCGACGCACAGCGATGAGAACCGCGAATGCGCTGAAACCATTTATCTGGCGCTGCGCGATGCCGGCCTGATCGAAGTCCGCGAAATCGAACAGTATTACGACGAAGAAAAGGGCATGTTCCTGCCCGATCGCTTCATCAAGGGCGAATGCCCCAAGTGCGGTGCTGCCGACCAATATGGCGACAACTGCGAATCCTGTGGTGCGGCCTATACGCCGTCGGAACTGAAGAACCCGCGCTCGGCCGTTTCCGGCAGCGTGCCGGTGCTGCGGCCGTCGCAACACTATTTTTTCAAATTATCGGATCCGCGCTGTCAGCAATTCCTGCGCGACTTCACGCGCAGCGCCCCCAATGGCATTCCAGTGCTGCAACACGAAGCTGCCAACAAAATGCAGGAATGGCTCGGCGATGCTGGCGAGAACAAACTCAGCGATTGGGATATCTCGCGCGACGCACCGTATTTCGGTTTCGCGATTCCCGATGCGCCAAACAAATACTTCTATGTCTGGCTTGATGCGCCCATCGGTTACATGGGCGCGTTCAAAGCGCTGGCCAAAAAAGAAGGTCGGGATTTCAACGCTGTGTGGAAAGCCGGTTCCAACACCGAACTCGTGCACTTCATCGGCAAAGATATTCTGTACTTCCACGCGCTCTTCTGGCCGGCTATGCTGCACCATGCCGGCTTCCGCGTGCCGACCCGCATCTGCGCCCATGGCTTCCTCACCGTCGATGGATCCAAGATGTCAAAGTCGCGCGGCACCTTCATCACCGCCGAGAGCTATCTGCAGCAGAAGCTGAACCCGGAGTGGCTGCGTTATTACTTCGCCAGCAAACTCAACGGCACCATGGAAGACATCGATCTCAACCTCGATGACTTCATCGCCAAGGTCAACAGCGATCTGGTCGGCAAGTACGTCAACATCGCCAGCCGTTGCGCCGGTTTTATCAAGAAGCAATTCGAAGGCGCACTCGGCGAAACCGATCGTGCCGTCTTCGACCGCATCATCACCGACGAAGCGCTGGCTGAAATCGCGGCGGCCTTCGAAGCACGCGACAGCGCTCGAGCCATGCGCCAGATCATGCACCTGGCCGACGAAGCCAATCTGTACGTGAACGACAAGCAGCCGTGGCTGCTTGCCAAAGACCCGGAACAGCGCGCACAGCTGCACATCGTCGCCAGCACCGCACTCAACCTGTTCCGCAGCCTCACCGTACTGCTCAAGCCGGTACTGCCAGCCCTAGCCACACAAGTCGAGGGCTTCTTCAACGCGTCGCCACTCACTTGGGCGGACGCGCGCCAGCCGTTGCCGGCCGGCCATCGCATTAATGACTACACCCACCTCATGAACCGGATCGAACGCCCCATGGTTGACGCCCTCGTTGCAGCTAACGCCGAAACGCTTCAGGCGGAAGCACCCAAAGCCGACAAAAAGCCTGAGAAGAAGGTTGATGCCGCAAAACCGACCGATGGCGACTTCATCAGCATCGACGACTTTGCCAAAGTCGATCTGCGCATCGCCAAAATCGTTAATGCCGAACATGTCGAAGGCGCCGACAAACTGATTCGTCTGCAACTGGATATTGGAGAAACCGAGAACGGCGCACCCAAATACCGCCAGGTCTTCGCCGGCATCAAGTCCGCCTACGACCCAGCCCAGCTGGTGGGTCGTTTGACCGTCATGGTGGCCAATCTTGCACCGCGCAAGATGAAGTTCGGCATGTCCGAAGGCATGGTACTGGCCGCATCGGATAGCGATGGCAATACCCCCGGCCTCTATATCTTGAACCCGGACGCCGGCGCACAGCCTGGCATGCGCGTTAAATAACCGGTTACACTGCGGGAATCATGAGCAACCTGCCGCTCGCCCGCTTTCGTCCCAAGCTGCTCGACTGCCTGAAGGACTACACGCCGGAATTGCTGGCCAAAGACATGGCCGCCGGTGTAACCGTTGGCGTGCTCGCGCTTCCGCTGGCTATTGCCTTTGCCATTGCCTCCGGCTGCTCACCGACTGCGGGCATCTGGACCGCCATCATTGCCGGACTGCTTATTTCCTTGTTCGGCGGTTCGCGTGTACAGATCGGCGGCCCAACGGGTGCTTTTATCCCCATCGTGTTCGGTATTGTCAGCATCTATGGCTTCCAGAATCTCATGGTCGCCACCATCATCGCCGGCGTGCTGCTATTTTTGATGGGGCTCACCAAGATGGGCGTGCTCATCCGCTTTATCCCCATCAGCGTCGTCATCGGCTTTACCAACGGCATTGCCGTCGTAATCTTCATGAGCCAGATCAAAGATTTCTTTGGTCTGGATATTCCGGCGATGCCCGCCGAATTTTTCGCCCGCATGGAAACGCTATGGCATTACGCCGGCACCATGGATGCGCCCACGGTGATCATGTCCACTCTGTCACTGGCACTGCTCATTCTGTGGAACAAACAAGCTGCACGCTGGATTCCAGCGCTGGGCAAAATCCCCGGACCATTAGCGCTACTCATCGGTGCCACGGCGCTCCAGGCCATCATGCAATTCCCAGTGGAAACGATCGGCTCCCGCTTTGGCGGCATCCCGCGTGACATTCCCGCGCTAGCCTGGCCGACATTGACGCTGTCGACCTTGAATCAACTGATCCAGCCGGCCATCGCGATCGCCCTGCTCGGTGCCATCGAGTCATTACTTTCCGCGCGGGTCGCCGATGCCGCGATTGATGATCGGCATGATCCCAATCAGGAACTCATGGCTCAAGGCATCGCCAATATCGTGGCACCGTTGTTCGGCGGCTTTGCCGCCACGGGTGCCATCGCCCGCACATCGACCAATGTCCGCGCCGGCGGGCGCACACCAGTCGCCGGCATCTTCCACGCCCTCACCCTACTGGTGGTTGTGGTGGTCGCAGCGCCAGCCGCCGTCTACGTGCCGTTGCCGGCGCTCTCGGCCATTCTGATGCTGGTCTCATGGAACATGGGTGAGTGGCACGCCTTCAAAGAGCTTGGCCGTTACACGATCCCCTATCGCGCCATCTTGCTATCGACCTTTATCGTTACCGTTGTCTTTGACCTCACGCTGGCCGTTGAACTCGGCATGATCCTCGCCTGCCTGTTCTACCTCTATCGCATGTCGGAGCTCACCCAGGTCGAACGCATTCCGCTGGAGGACTACTATGGCTCTGGCGCGATCAGCGATACTGGCGGGCAACGCATTACGGCCTACCGCTTGTTCGGTTCGCTGTTCTTTGCGGCCATCAGCAAATTGGAAATCCTGCTCGAAGAGCAGAACGAACCGCCCCGTGTGCTGATTCTGGACATGACCAAAACGGTCTCGCTGGATACCACTGGGTTAGATCTCTTACAGACCCTACACCGCTCTCTGGAAAAACGCGGTGCTCAGTTAATGCTGTGTGGACTCAACGCCCAGCCGGCCTCGATCGTCGAACGCACCGGTTTTGGCCAGGCGCTTGGCGCACATGGCATCAGCAGCAGCTTAACGGACGCGCTGTTGCGCGCCCAGCTGATAATCCAATCGGACCCGGTCATTGCCGATCAGGCCACGTAACGCGTCAATCAGATCGGTGTCCGGTCGGACGCGTAAATTGTCCCCCAGTTCGAGTTCCGCTTCGGCCGCACCATTGCTATAGGTCAAGCTGACCGGGCAACCTTTGTTGGCCGTTCCGGCATCCACAAGAGACAACTGCGAGAAGGGTTGTAACAGGTCATAAATACGGCGTGCACCGCCGATGGCCTTGATATCCATCGCACGTAAATCCAGGCGTAAACGGCTAGCCCACTGCGCCCGCGCCTCATTAAAGGTGAGCAGACGATCAACCCCCAGTTTGAGCGCATCGCGGAATTCGTCACGACTGACCTTGCCTTCCACCAGCAATAGCTCATCCATTCGCAACTTGTGACGTTGGGCATCAAAGAGCTCGCTGAACACGGCCGCTTCGATACGCCCTTCGCCATCGTCGAGCGTGACGAAAGCCATCTTGCCGCGCCGAGTCATCTGCGTACGCACATCGGTCACGATGCCCGCCACCACCGAGGTCTCTCGCCCGGCTTCCAGACGACTGATCGATGAAGGGCACAGAATCCGGACTTCGTCGCGCACGATCGAAAAAGGATGATTCGAAAAGAAGAAGCCCAGTGCGGCTTTTTCTTCCACCAGCTTCTGACGATCTGTCCACTTCGGATAGGCCTCTTCGGCCGAACCCGGACGCGCAGTCACCACCGGGGCGACATCATCCATGCCGAACAGGCTATTCTGATGCGCGTTAGCGGCGGCCTGATCCGCCGTTTCTATGGCTAACCCGACTTGCGATAGCACGCGGGAACGTTCCGGATCCAGCGCATCAAATGCGCCCGCCCGAACCAGCGCTTCCATAGCGCGGCGGTTCACAACGCGGCGATCGACACGCTGACAGAAATCAAAGATATCTTTGAATGCACCACCCGATTCACGCGCCGCTATGATCGCTGTAACAGCATTTTCGCCGGTACCTTTGACCGCACCCAGACCATAACGAATCGTTTTCGCATCAACCGGCGCAAAGCGAAACTCGGAGGTATTCACATCGGGGCCTAGGATCGTTAACCCATTGGCTTTGGCATCGTCATGGAAAATCTTCACCGTATCGGTGCTATCCATGTCCGACGACAAAGTCGCCGCCATAAAGGCCGATGCATGGTGTGCCTTGAGCCAGGCCGTGTGGTAGGTCACTACGGCATAGGCCGCCGTATGCGATTTATTGAAGCCGTACTCGGCAAACTTTTCCATCAGATCGAACAGCTGCATGGCCAGCTTGCCGTCGATCCCGTTATTCGTTGCGCCATCGCTAAACAAGCCACGGTGCTCGGCCATTTCTTCCGGCTTCTTCTTGCCCATCGCCCGACGCAGCATATCGGCGGCACCCAGCGTGTAGCCACCAATTAACTGCGAGATCTGCATCACCTGCTCCTGATACACGATCACACCATAGGTTGGCGTCAGACAGGCCTTAAGCGATTCATGGAAATAGTCGATCTTCTGCAGACCCTTCTTACGCAGAATGAAGTCATCCACCATCCCCGAACCCAACGGGCCCGGACGATAGAGCGCGAGCACAGCGATGATGTCTTCAAAACGGTCCGGCGCAAGCTTCTTGAGCAGCTTTTTCATGCCTTCCGATTCGACCTGGAAGATCGCTGTCGTGTTGGCATCCTTCAATATCTGATACGCCGCCGGATCATCAAAGGCCAGCACATTCAGGTCGGGCCGCTCGCCCGTCAGCCGCTTCACATAATCGAGTGCCAGCTCAATAATCGTCAGGTTGCGCAGCCCCAGGAAGTCGAACTTCACCAGGCCGACTTTTTCAACATCGTCCTTGTCGAACTGGCTCACCACCGCATCGCCACCCGGCTGCACATAGAGTGGGCAAAAGTCCGTGAGCTTGCCCGGTGCAATGAGCACACCACCGGCGTGCATACCCACGTTACGCGTCAGATCTTCCAGCTTATTGGCCAGCGTGAAGAGTTCCTTCACTTCTTCTTCACGCTCGTAGCGTTCCTGTAACTGCGGTTCTGCTGTCAGCGCCTCGGCCAGCGATACCGGGCGGTTCTGCACCACCGGTATCAGTTTCGACAACTGATCACAAAAGTTGTACGGCAGGTCCAGCACGCGGCCGGCATCCCGGATCACCGCCTTGGACGACATCGTACCGAAGGTCGCGATCTGTGACACGGCATCGGCACCATACTTCTGACGCACATATTCAATCACCTTCCAGCGATTGTCCTGACAGAAGTCGATATCGAAGTCAGGCATCGACACCCGCTCCGGATTCAGGAATCGCTCAAACAGGAGTGCGTACGCCAGCGGATCCAGATCGGTAATCCCCAGTGAATACGCCACCAGCGAACCGGCACCCGAGCCACGACCCGGCCCAACCGGCACACCGTTGTTTTTGGCCCAGTTGATGAAGTCGGCCACAATCAGGAAGTAGCCGGGGAACCCCATCTGGATGATGGTGTCGCATTCAAAGGCTAGGCGTTCCTCGTATTCCGCACGGCGCGCATGACGTTGTGTTTCATCGGGATACAACTGCGCCAACCGAATCTCGAGCCCGCGTTTGGCCTCGGCTACCAGAAAGTCGTCTAGTCCCTCGCCGTTCGGTGTCGGGAAATCGGGCAGGAAACTCTTGCCCAGCGTTAGCGTGACATTACAGCGCTTGGCAACTTCGACGGCATTGGCCAGCGCCTGAGGCATATCGGAGAAGCGTTCGGCCATATCGGCCCGCGTCTGGAAATACTGCGCTTCGGTAAACGTCCGGGGACGACGCTTGTCGGCCAGCGTATAGCCCGTCGAAATACAGACCCGCGCATCGTGCGCGCGGAAATCGTCACGGGCAATAAACTGGACCGGGTGCGTCGCCACCACCGGAATATCCTGCGCCAAAGCAATCGATGCCGTTTGAGCGATCAGGAGCTCTTCATCGGGGTGGCCGTAGCGCTGTACCTCTAGGTAATAGGCATCACCCAGCAGCTTTTTCCAAGCCTGTGCACGCAACGTAGCCTCATCCGGACGGCCTTGCAGAATGGCCTGGCCCACATCGCCGTCGGCTGCCCCAGACAGCGCAATCAGCCCATCACAACCGATCTCCGTAAACCACGCCGGATCCAGCACCACGCGTTCGCGTCGGCCAGAAAACAAGGCACCGCGACTCAACAGTTCACAGAGTTGGCGATATCCATCATTATTCCGACAGAGCAACAGCAAGCGGCTGGCATCATCGGGTTCCTGGGGATTACCCACCCAGAGATCAGCGCCGACCAGCGGCTTCACACCGCTCTTACGGGCTGCCTGATAGAACTTAACCAACCCGAAGACGTTGCCAAGATCCGTCAGCGCCAAGGCCGGCTGACCATCCTCGCGCGCACACGCCACCGCTTTGTCGATCCGGACAATCCCATCCGTAATCGAATACTCGGAGTGCAAGCGTAGGTGGACGAAATCGGGCAGCATAAATGTGTCCGGTCAGGCCGGCAGTTCGATGCCTTTCAAACGGCGATACGCGGATACGGCATAGGAGTCGGTCATGCCGGCGATCATGTCGGCGACCTGCAACAAACGCAGGTAATTGCTGTCGCCGGCAGTCTGTTCGAAATCGGCGGGCAACAGATTGCGCCACACATTGTTACGACTTGTCTGCGGGCCACAGGCACCCGCCACATAACCATCGAGCAAACCGCTGATGACTTCATAACCTGCCGCCATCACTTCCATCACCTGACGCGCGTTGTAAATCTGTTCTTCGGCCACGCGTCGGACCGCTGCCAGGCTCTCGCCCACGGGCGATACATCGAACAGCGCCTGATCGAACGACCCATCCAGAATGGCCGCTTCGTTTTCCAGGAAGACCCGTGCCGCTTCATCGACCAAACGGCCAATGGCCCGGGCGCGCAGGTATTCGATGCGACGCTTGGGATCAGACAGATACTTGAGTTTGCCGGCAGCCGGTGGCCCACCCGCCAGATTAAGCAACAATTCTTCGGCCTGCGCCGGCGACACGCAGCCTTGCTGCACACCATCTTCAATATCGACCACCAGATAACAAGTGTCGTCTGCCGCTTCCACCAAAAAGGTCAGCGGATGCCGGAACCATGCACCCGGTTCGCGAGGGATCAGCCCCACCGTATCGGCAACCTCGGCAAAGAGGTTCGCCTCTGCGGCGAAGTAGCCGAACTTGCGAGCGCTCTTGCCCTGTAGTGGTGTTTCCAAATGCGAACGACGCGGGTATTTGGCAAAGGTTGCGAGCACTGCACAGGTCAGTTGCAGCCCCCCCGGATTCGACGGATTCTGCAAATGCGTCAGGATGCGAAAGCCCTGGGCATTTCCTTCATAGTTCAATAGATCGGCGCGTTGATCCGGATCTAGCCCAGCCAGATAAGCACTATGGCTGGCGAACCAGGCACGCATGGCATCCTCACCGGCATGGCCAAACGGTGGGTTACCGATATCGTGCGCCAGACACGCGGCCGCAACCACCGAACCGAAATCCGAGGGGTGCACATCCGGTGCCAGGCCATGCCGATCCACAATGGCACGGCCCACCATCAGGCCTAACGAACGACCCACGCAAGAGGCCTCAAGACTATGCGTCAAACGGGTGCGCACATAATCGCTCTGTGCCAGCGGGAAAACCTGCGTTTTATCTTTCAGACGACGAAAGGCCGAGGTAAACACGATGCGGTCGTAATCCTGCTGGAAACGACTGCGATCGGGCGAATGCCCGGCGAGCGCATCAGCATCCTGCGCGCCCAACCGTTCGGGCGACAACAATTTCAACCAGCGTGCATGCGTCGTCATGTTCTTCCTCTTTGCACCTAATCAGGCTGCTTCCAGTTTGGCGTAGGCCAATGCCAGCCACTTGGTACCGGCCTGACCAAAACGCACTTGCACCCGCGCTTCTTCACCGCGCCCTTCGGCTGCAAGAATCACCCCCGCACCAAACTTGGCGTGCACCACGCTCTGCCCCACGCGGAAACCACCCGCACCCACGTCACCGGCGGCACGGGCAGCAACGCGCGTCGTCATATCGACATTCGGTGCTGGCGACCAGCTGCTGGTCGTATAGGTTCCGGCCCAAGACGGCGTAGCATCCAGACGCTGCAACAACGCATCTGGCAGCTCATCCAGAAAACTGGACGGTAAGCAGTAACGCGTCTGACCATGCAACATACGTGTCTGCGCATGACACAGATACAAACGCTGACGTGCCCGCGTGATCGCCACGTACATGAGCCGGCGTTCTTCTTCGAGACCATCGCGCTCCAGCATCGCATTCTCGTGCGGGAACAACCCCTGCTCCAGGCCCACAATAAAGACCGCCGTGAACTCCAGCCCCTTGGCCGAGTGCACCGTCATCAGTTGAATCGCATCGTCCGAATCACCGGCCTGATGCTCGCCCGCCTCCAACGCCGCATGCGCCAGAAAATCCGCCAGCAGGCTGGTGGCTTCGCCCGTCTCTGGATCGATATTGCGCGTTGCCTCCGGATCCTCGGCGAAGGTTGCCGCCGCATTCATCAGTTCTTCCAGATTTTCTAGACGATCCTGGCCTTCGCGTTCCGCCTGATAGTGCTGACGCAGGCCGCTGCGATCGAGCAGATGGTCAATGACTTCCGGCAGGGTGACCCCAGCGGTTTCGGCGCGCATCGTTTCAATCAGTCGAATGAACTGGCCGACCGCTGTGCCGGCTTTGCCCGTCAAACTCGCGGCGGCGTTATACAAACTGCAATTCAGTTGGCGCGCTTCGATCTGCAATGCTTCTAGGCTGCGCGCGCCAATGCCGCGCGTCGGGAAATTCACCACGCGCAAAAAGGCGGTGTCGTCGTCTTGATTCGCAATCAGACGCAAGTACGCCAGTGCATGTTTAATTTCCTGGCGTTCGAAAAACCGCAAGCCACCATAGACGCGATAAGGCAGTCCGGCTTGGAACAAGGCATGTTCCAGCACGCGGGATTGCGCGTTCGAACGGTAGAGCAGCGCGATCTGGTGACGCGGAATGCCGTCACGGTTGAGCTCACCAATCTCTTCAATGATGTAGCGCGCTTCGTCCAGATCCGATACGCCCTGAAATACGCGAATCTTTTCGCCTTCGCCGGCGTCCGTCCACAGATTCTTGCCGAGGCGATCGGCGTTGTTCGTAATCAGTGCGTTCGCTGCCGTCAGGATATTGCCGTGTGAGCGGTAGTTCTGTTCTAGCCGGATCACGTTGCCCTTGGCGTAATCACGCTCGAAGCCGCGCATATTGGCCACATCCGCACCACGGAAGGCATAGATCGACTGGTCATCGTCGCCGACGGCAAAGATCGCCGCCTGCGGCCCACACAACAATTGCAACCAAGCGTATTGCAGCGGGTTCGTATCCTGAAACTCGTCCACCAGAATATGGCGGAAACGCTGTTGGTAATGGATACGCAAGGCTTCATCCTGTTGCAACAGCTCGTAGGCGCGCAACAGCAACTCGGCAAAATCCACCGCGCCTTCGCGCTGGCACTGCACTTCGTATTCGGCATAGATCTCGACTTTGCGTCGTGTATGCGCGTCGTGCGCCTCGGCCTGGCCGGAACGGATGCCCTGCTCTTTGAGCGCGTTGATGTAATACATCATGTCACGCGCGGGAAAGCGCTCTTCATCCACGCCCATCGCTTTGATCAGGCGCTTAATCGCCGCCTGCTGATCCCCGGTATCGAGAATCTGGAAGGTTTCTGGCAAGCGCGCCGCACGCCAATGGGTACGCAACAGTCGGTGACATAGCCCGTGGAAGGTACCCACCCACAGATTACGCACGTTAAAGGGCACCATCGCCGATAGACGCGTCAACATTTCGCGCGCCGCCTTATTGGTAAACGTTACCGCCAGAATGCCCTGCGGCGATACCTGGCCGGTTTGCAATAACCAGGCGATCCGCGTCGTCAGTACCCGGGTTTTTCCCGATCCCGCGCCCGCCAAAATAAGGGCGTGAGTGGGGCTAACTGAGGCCGGCAAGCACACGGCCGCACGTTGCGGCTCGTTCAGCCCTGCCAGGAGCGGGTTTGCCTTTTCAGCAGACACCCCCCCCAGCGGACCGCCAAAGGCTTCCGGAATCGACGAATTCATACCCGTATTATCCGGTGAAAGGGTTCAGATTTATAACGGACTGAACTTAAAGATATTTTCTGTTTTTCGACAAATAAACTTGAAATTTAGGGTTATTAGCGCCATACTTGTGCAATGCAGCAAAAACCAGCCTTCACAAAAGATGGTTTGCATAACCCGCGGGGAACACCCCTTCCCCGCACCCCTTGGAGAAGCACCATGAAAAACGCAAAAAATCATAGCGTTAGCATTACTAAAGCCCCGCCGTATCCGGAGGTTTTACCCTGGTTTGCCGGCCGCGCCGGTGTCAGCGACGCCCGCGCCAAAGCCCTGTGGGATCTGACCTGCCAGGAACTGTCGGATGAAAACGACCCCAAAGCTCGGATGAACCGCTTTATCGAGCGTCTCGGCGAAGAAGCCGGTCTACCCATCACCCCAGACTACGCGGAACAGCCCAATGGCTTCGGCTGGCTGTACCGCCACTATGGTCGTATGACCGATATGGCTTTGGTCACCGGTGGTGCGATGGCGTGCTTTTGGCAACAAGCGATGACGCCGCCGAGCCTGGCAAGATAACCTCCCCTACCCGCAGGCTTCTGCGGTGTGTTGCAGAACGAATCGGCGCGTAGCAGCGTCTGAGTGATGCAGCACATCCAGAATGCCTGCTGTAAGCAGCGAAGAGCAGCCCCAAGGCCGGTATAATCAGGCGTTTTGAAGCATTCAACACGATAAGACGCCATGCAGGAAAAATATCTGCCCGCCGACATTGAAACGGCGGCGCAAAAACACTGGCACGAAGCCAAATCCGATCTCGCCGTAGAAAACCCGGATAAGCCGAAGTACTACTGCCTCTCCATGTTCCCCTACCCCAGCGGCAAGCTACACATGGGGCACGTGCGCAACTACACCATTGGTGATGTGCTGGCGCGGTATCACGGCATGCAAGGCTACAACGTCCTGCAACCGATGGGTTGGGATGCCTTCGGCATGCCTGCTGAAAACGCCGCCCTACAAAATAACGTACCACCGGCCAAGTGGACCTACGAAAACATCGATGCCATGCGCGCACAGCTGCAGCGCCTGGGCTTCGCCTTCGACTGGTCGCGCGAACTGGCCACCTGCACCCCCGAGTACTACCGCTGGGAACAATGGCTGTTCACCCGCCTGTATGAAAAGGGCCTGATCTACAAGAAACTGGGCACGGTCAACTGGGACCCGGTGGATCACACCGTGCTGGCCAACGAACAAGTCATCGACGGCCGCGGCTGGCGCTCCGGCGCGCTGATTGAGAAACGCGAAATCCCGATGTACTACATGGCGATCACGAAGTACGCCGATGAGCTGCTGACGGATCTGGACTCGCTGACCGGCTGGCCGGAACAGGTGCGGCTGATGCAGAAAAACTGGATCGGCAAGAGTGTGGGTGTGCGCTTCGCATTCCCCTACACGCTCGACGGCCAGGACGACAAGCTGTGGGTATTCACTACGCGCGCTGACACGATCATGGGTGTGACCTATGTCGCCGTGGCACCAGAGCATCCGCTGGCACAACGTGCTGCCGAACAGAACCCGGCCGTCGCCACGTTTATCGCCGACTGCAAACAGGGCGGTGTGGCCGAGGCCGATCTGGCCACGATGGAAAAATCTGGCGTCGATACCGGCTTCACCGCAACGCACCCGCTAACCGGCGAACAAGTACCGGTGTGGGTCGGCAACTACGTACTGATGGGTTATGGCGATGGTGCCGTGATGGCTGTTCCGGCGCATGACGAACGCGACTTTGCTTTCGCCCAAAAATACCATCTACCGATGAAACAGGTCATCGCCGTTGAAGGCGAAACGTTTGACACTGCTGCCTGGCAAGAATGGTACGGCGACAAGCAGCGCGGCATCTGCATCGATTCCGGTGCCTACAACGGTCTCAACTATCAACAGGCCGTCGACAAGATCGCCGGTGATTTGACTACCAAGGGCCTGGGCGAGAAGAAGACCCAGTTCCGTCTACGCGATTGGGGCATCTCGCGCCAACGTTATTGGGGTTGCCCGATTCCGATCATCCACTGCGCCGATTGCGGCGATGTGCCGGTGCCGGATGATCAACTGCCAGTGGTTCTCCCGGAAAACGTGGAAATCACGGGGGCCGGTTCGCCGCTCGCCCGCATGCCCGAGTTTTACGAGACGACTTGCCCGAAGTGCGGCAAGCCCGCCAAGCGCGAAACCGACACGATGGATACCTTCGTCGAATCGTCGTGGTACTTCGTGCGCTACGCCTGCTCGGACAACGCCGACCAGATGGTCGATCAACGTGCGGCGTATTGGCTCAAGGGTGGCGTCGATCAGTACATCGGCGGTATCGAACACGCCATTCTGCATTTGCTCTACGCACGTTTCTTTACGAAGCTGATGCGCGACGTCGATCTGTTCAAGAACAACGGCTTCGAACTGAATGAGCCCTTCGCCAACCTGCTGACGCAGGGCATGGTGGTGGCACCGACCTTCTATCGCGAGGGTGATGGCGGCAAGAAGCTCTGGTTCAACCCGGCCGATGTGGATGTCGCAACCGACGAACGTGGTCGTCCGACGGGCGCCATACTCAAAGCCGACGGCCAGCCGGTGATCGTCGGCGGCACCGAAAAGATGTCGAAGTCAAAGAATAACGGCGTCGATCCGCAGATTCTGATTGATCAATACGGTGCCGACACGGCGCGTCTGTTCATGATGTTCGCCAGCCCGCCCGATCAATCGCTAGAATGGTCGGATGCCGGCGTTGAAGGCGCGCACCGTTTCCTGCGTCGTCTATGGAAGCTCGCATACGAACACGTGAGCGCCGGCGTGGTTGCCGCTGCGAACAACGCTACCACGCTCAGCGACGCCCAGAAAGATCTGCGTCGCAAACTACACCAGACAATTCAAAAAGTTTCGGATGACTACGGTCGTCGTCAGCAGTTCAATACGGTGATCGCCGCCGTGATGGAACTGCTCAATGCTGCCGACAAAACACCGCTCGACGACAATGCTGGCCGTGCGCTGCGTCAGGAACTGCTCGAAGCCGCCGTGCTGATGCTGTTCCCGATCGTGCCGCATATTGGCGAAGCCATCTATGCTGAACTAAAACCGGGCCACAACGTGGCTACGCAACGCTTTCCGGTCTGCGACCCCGCTGCACTGGTGCAATCGGAAATCGAGCTGGTGCTGCAAATCAATGGCAAGCACCGTGGCAGCATTCGTGTCGCTGCAGAAGCCGACAAGACCAGCATCGAGACAACGGCTCTCGCCAGTGAGGCCGCTCAGAAACAACTGAATGGTGCCGCGCCTAAAAAGGTGGTGGTGGTTCCCGGTCGCCTCGTTAATATCGTCGCCTAAGTCGCCACTTAAACCAGAAAGGTCGATCATGTCGCGTCTGCTTCAGCTCTCCGGTGTCAGGCAACTGCTGATGGGCCTGCTGGTGTTGGCCGTCGCCGCAGGCTGCGGCTTCAAGCTGCGCGGTGCGCTCAGTGTCGATCTGCCCTTCAAAACGGTCTACGTCGCCGGCGTGCCGGAGACCTCACCGTTTGCCCAGGTCCTGAAATCGCAGCTACGCGCCAATGGCATCGGTGTGGTGCCCGAGGAATACAAAGACCGGGCCCAGGTGATTTTGCGTGTGTTGGGCGACCAACAGATGAAGACCGTGGTGGCCGTCAACCCAAGCGGCCTGGCTCGTGAATACCGACTCACCTACCGCCTAGGTTTCCGCGTGGAAGGCGGTAACGGCATGGAACTTTATCCGGCGACAACGATCGAGCTGATGCGTGAGATCTCGTTCAACCCGCAGACACCGCAGGAAGTGCTGTCGAAAGAACAGGAAGATGCCCTGCTGATCCGCGACATGCAAAACGACGCGGCGATTCAGGTGCTGCAGCGTCTGTCCACTATCCGTGTGCCACCCGGCACGGTGCTGACGGCACCCAAGAAACCCAAATCGGAAACGGGGAAGCGCAGCCCGGATTCAGCGGCCACAACTACGGGCCAAGGCCTCACCACACCCGATGGTATGCAACCCCTAGGGGCCGAGCAGTGAATCTGGGCGGTACGGATGGCGCCAGCCGTCTGGCTGCCCATCTGAATGGCCCCCTGGCACCGGTTTACGCCATTCATGGCGATGACCCACTGCTGGTGATTGAAGCGGCGGATGCCATTCGCACCTCTGCCCGCGCCAAAGGTTTTACCGAGCGCGAAGTACTGACCGTGAGTCACCCGTTCGACTGGAAACAGCTGGCTTATGCCACGCAGGGCGGCTCGCTCTTTGGCGACAGCAAGATTGTCGAACTGCGCGTGCCTACCGGCAAGCTAGGCCGCGGCGGGCCGGAAGCTTTGCAAGCGCTCCTTGATGAGGCACCGCCCACTGCGGCCGACTATCTCATCATCATGACCTTGCACGAGTTCGGCTGGCGCGAACAAAAGGCCGCCTGGTTCAACAACTTTGTGAGTAGCAAAAACGCTATCGTCATCCCTTGCGTGCCACCGGGCATCAAGGCGCTGCCGCGCTGGATCGCCGAGCGACTGGCAAGACAGCAACAATCCGCACCGCCCGATGCGCTCGACTACATTGCGCATCATGTCGAAGGTAACTTGCTCGCCGCCAACCAGGAAGTCCTCAAGCTCGGTTTACTCTACCCGACGGGTCCGCTGACGCTGGAACAGATTCAGGCCGCCGTGGTTGATGTCTCCCGGCTCGATATGGATAGCCTACGGGGCGCACTACTCGACGGTGATCTGGCGCGTTTCTCCCGCACGCTGACCGGCCTGCGCGAACAGGGCGAAGCACTGCCGCTGATGCTGTTCTGGCTGGCCGAAGATATTCGCGCACTCGTGCAGCTGACTGCCCCCGGCGGTTCGCCCGAAGAACGCCTGCGCACCATGCGCATGCCGCCACAACGCGCCCAACAACTACGCAACGCTGCCCAGCGTCGCACTAAAATCAGCTGGCGGGTTGCCTTGGAACAAATCGCCCGCCTGGACCGACTTGCCAAAGGTATTGGCCAGGGCGATCCCTGGACTGAACTCGCCGCACTTGCCTTAAAACTCTGCTGACAGGCATTATTGCTCCATGACGACACAAAACAACCCCCAACTGGATCAGGCTATTCGCCAATTGGCCAAGGATGCCCGTGCGGCCTCCCGTGGCATGGCACGTGCTTCGACCGAGCAAAAAAATAATGCGCTAATGACGCTGGCACGGCTGATCCGCGAACAGGCTACTGCCCTACGCGCTGCCAATGAATTGGATCTGGCGGCTGCCCGCAAGAATGGCCTGGAACCCGCCATGCTTGATCGCCTGACGCTCAGCGATCAAGGCATTGCGTCGATGGCCGAGGGCGTGGAACAAATCGCCAGCCTGGCCGACCCGGTCGGCAGCATCACCGACATGAATACCCGGCCATCAGGTATTGCCATCGGCAAAATGCGCGTGCCGCTGGGCGTGATCGGCATCATTTATGAAGCACGCCCCAACGTGACGGCGGATGCGGCCGCGCTGTGCATTAAATCGGGTAACGCCACCATTCTGCGCGGCGGTTCTGAGGCACTCAATAGCAACCGTGCCATCGCGGCGCTGGTGCAACAGGCGCTGGCCGCCGCCGGCCTGCCGGCGCAAGGCGTGCAATGCATCGATACGACCGATCGTGCAGCGGTAGGCATTCTGATCACGCTGCGCGACGACATTGACGTAATCGTGCCACGCGGCGGCAAAGGGCTGATCGAGCGCCTGATCAAGGAATCACGCGTACCGATGATCAAACACCTCGATGGCAACTGCCACGTTTATATCGACGACAACGCTAACCCTGAGATGGCGCTGCGTATTGTCGAGAACGCCAAGACGCAACGTTACGGTACCTGCAATACGACCGAGTCGTTGCTGGTTGCCCGCAGCGTGGCGAAAGAGCTGCTGCCCCGTATCGGTGCCATGCTCAAGAGCAAAGATGTCGAAATCCGTGGTTGCGCCGAAACACAGGCGCTGCTACCGGGCACGGTTGCCGCAACCGAAGACGATTGGTTCACCGAGTACCTGGCACCGATCATCGCCGTCAAGATCGTTTCAGGCCTGGATGAAGCTATCGCACACATCAACACCTATTCGTCACAACACACCGAAGCCATCGTGACCGATCACTATGGCAATGCTATGCGCTTCTTACGAGAAGTGGATTCCAGCTCGGTGATGGTCAACGCCTCGACCCGTTTCGCAGATGGTTTCGAATACGGCCTAGGTGCCGAAATCGGCATCTCGACCGACAAGATTCATGCGCGCGGCCCGGTCGGCCTGGAAGGCCTGACCTCGCAAAAATGGGTCGTGCTCGGCCATGGCGAAATCCGCGGCTGACAACCGCGCCGCCGCGTTTGACGCGGTCTTAAGGTTGGGCGACGTTGCGCCCTATTCGCCGGACGCCCTCGGCGACGTTATCCATCTGGGGATCAGACTGTCGCCGGATGGCGAGGCGCTGGACGAAATTGCGTGGCTGGTCGGCAAACCACAGCAAACCGCCAACGCATCCGTCTGTGCCAAGCGGGAACCATTGCTGGAAACGATCCGGCAACAACTCGGCACCTGGTTCGCTGACCCGGCATTCACTTTTACGCTGCCACTCGCTGCGCCGCGCACGGCGTTCCAGGCCCGATTACGTGCGGCGCTGTGCGCAACCCATCATGGTGACACCATCACTTATGGTGATCTCGCCAAGCAATTGCACAGCGCACCGCGTGCTGTTGGTCAAGCGCTGGGCAGCAATCCGCACCCTATGATCGTCCCCTGCCACCGCATCGTCTCGGCCGGCAAAAACCGGCTGACCGGATTTGATCATGCCAGCGAAGGCCCAAAACTCACGCTGAAAGCCTGGCTACTGGATCGGGAAATTCGTGCCTAGAGCACCGTCACAGCCGCCGTTACCGCCGGATGCGCAGCAGGTTGTCGACATTTTCTGTGACAGTTTGTGGTTAGAAGCCGGACTCTCGGCCAATTCTCTTTCCAGTTATCGCCGCGACCTGACAGCGCTCGCGCATTGGCTCATCAAACACCAAAGCGGTCTGCGCACGGCAAGCGATGCAGACCTGAATCGTTATGTGGCGCATCTCGCCCAAACGCACAAACAGAGCTCTCAGGCACGGGCAATTTCAACGCTGCGCCGTTACTTCCGCTGGTCAGTCTCGCGCGGCGAACGGGCCGATGACCCGACGCGCACGCTCGTCATGCCGATCCGCCCCGGGCGTTTGCCTAAGACGCTGAGTGAGGCCCATGTCGAAGCCTTGCTGGAAGCGCCTGACCAGAATACCGCCCGAGGTCTGCGTGATCTGGCGATGTTGGAAGTACTCTATGCCACCGGTCTACGTGTTTCTGAGCTGGTCAATTTACGACTCACAGACTTGAATCGCGATATGGGCGTCGTGCGTGTCATGGGTAAAGGCGATAAAGAGCGGCTGGTGCCCCTAGGAGAAGCCGCGCTCGATGCGATTCAACGTTACATGGGCTGGGCCCGCCTTGAGCTCACAGATGGCCAACCCGCCGATGTGCTGTTCATTGGCCAGAAGACGAATCCACTGACACGCCAGGGCTTCTGGCAGATCATTAAGCGTTACGGCGTTAAAGCAGGCATCCCCCGTGAACGCTTGTCACCGCACGTGCTGCGCCACGCCTTTGCGACACATCTCATTAACCACGGTGCCGACCTACGTGTCGTTCAGTTATTACTGGGACACGCCAGTATTACGACCACACAGATCTATACGCACGTTGCACGCGAGCGTTTGAAATCGCTGCATGAAAAGCATCACCCACGAGGATAGGCTGGGGTGTGGGCCGAGCCCGGCTCTCATCGACAAAAAGCGTCGCAAATCGAGACAAACTCGGCCCACACCCAAGTGACAGAACTATGCGGAGCGTTCGATCACCACGCCAACGCGTGCGACGCCCGGCATCATGCCCAGCTTAGCCACTGACACTTGCACCCACTGCGCGCCAAAGTCTTCCAGCAATAGCGTGGCAACAAACTCGGCAAGTTTCTCCAACAACAGAAAATGCTTTTCAGCCAATACGCTGCGCAGTCGACCCACCACTTCGGCGTAATCAATCGTGTCGTGGATATCATCGCTGGCACCCGCTGTGGCCGTCGAGTGACCGATCTTGAGATCGATCACGACTGGCTGCGGCACGATCCGCTCGCGCGGATAGATGCCGATCAGAGTTTGAACGCGAAGCGCTTCGATGAAGATGATGTCCATGGCAGAGAAATCGTTTGGTCGTCGCGCGCTACAATACGCACGCTGCGGCCGCATTGTAGCTGACAGATACGCCCACAGACCGATGAGACTGATATGACGCCTGATTTGTTGACACAGATCCTCCCCATCCAGGAAACCGGCACCGCGCTTTTTATCGCCGCCGTCGTTGCCGCGTATCTGATTGGTTGCATCCCCTTTGCCGTCGTTGTTTCCAAAGCATTCGGCCTGGCCGACCCGCGCTCCTTCGGTTCGGGCAACCCCGGCGCTACCAACGTACTCCGCACGGGCAATAAGCTGGCGGCCTTCCTCACGCTCTTCGGCGATGCCGCCAAAGGTGCGATGGCCATCGGCGTCGCCATCCTGCTGGGTATTCCGGCCGATCTGCTCGGCTGGATCGGTTTCATCGCCTTTATGGGCCACGTATTTCCGGTGACGCTAGGGTTCAAAGGCGGCAAAGGCGTATCGACGTCGGCGGGTGTGCTGCTCGCACTTTACTGGCCGCTGGGCCTGGCCACACTAGGCACCTGGCTGTTCATGGCGTTTACGCTACGCTATTCGTCGCTATCGGCCATCACCGCCGCATTACTGGCACCGGTTTATGCCGTCTTCATGGTGCTACCCACGTCGGTGGTCGTGCCGATCACGCTGATGGTGGTGGTGCTGCTCACTAAGCATGCCGGCAACTTCCGCCGACTACTGGCCGGACAAGAAACTAAAATCGGCAGCAAAAAGAAGGGCTAAACGTCTAAGCCTCGATCAGCGGCCAGCGCGGCTTCACCGAGAATCCACCGGCCACTTTGGGTACAGCGCCAGACCGTAAGCGCAACAATCCCGCCAAGGCGATCATGGCACCGTTATCAGTGCACAGGCTGAGCTCTGGAAAGAACACATCGACTTTGCGCCGTTTGCAGGCGGTTACCAGCGTTTCGCGCAGATGCCGATTGGCACCTACGCCACCCGCCACCACCAGCCGTGACAATCCCGTCTGCTTGAGTGCTTGAACGCACTTGGCGACCAGGACATCTGTAATGGCTTCCTGCACCGCTGCGGCCAGTGCCGCGCGCCCCGCTTCGGTCAAGCCGCCTTCGGCTTCCGCTGCTTTCACCCGCGTTAGCACAGCGGTCTTCAAACCGGCAAAACTGAATTCCAGATCGCCCGAATGCAACATGGGGCGCGGCAACTTAATGTCTGCGACCAGCGCTGGGTCGGCTGTTTCTGCCAGTTTGGCCAGTGCGGGGCCACCTGGATAACCCAGCCCCAGGAGTTTGGCGGTCTTATCAAACGCTTCGCCGGCAGCATCGTCTAGCGTTTCGCCGAGCAATTCGTATTCACCAACGCCGGTGACACGCATCAACTGGGTGTGGCCGCCCGACACCAGCAATGCCACAAAGGGAAACTGCGGTGGCTCTGCGGCCAACAACGGCGATAGTAAGTGGCCTTCCAGATGATGCACCGGCACCACCGGCTTGTTCAACGCAAAGGCCAACGCCTCGGCAAAGGCGCTGCCGACCAGTAGCGCGCCAGCCAGCCCCGGCCCAGCCGTATAGGCAATGGCATCGACATCGGCCAGTTCAACCCTAGCAGCGGCCAAGGTCTGCCTTAGCAAGGGCACCACCCGGCGAATATGGTCACGTGAAGCCAGTTCTGGCACTACACCGCCATAGGCCGCATGCATGGCCACCTGGGTATGCAGCGCCTCACCCAGCAGGATAGGGGCGCCGGTTTGGGTATTCAGGGTGACCAAGGCCACGCCGGTTTCGTCACACGACGACTCTACCCCCAGCACCAGCGGGGCGTGGGCATGGGTGGGCGCGGCGAAATCCGGGGGGCTCATGGGGCGCTATTGTAGCGAGCGCGCCACGATGCAGCACGCCGGCCTGGACAAACAGTGGGAATATTTTGATATTTCCGGTTTTTGTCGTAAAATTGCCAGTTCTAAAGATTTCATCCCTGTCCCGGCGACTTGCCGTGGCAGTTTCAAACCGATTGGAGTTGTTGAATGCCCAGCGTTCGCGTTAAGGAAAACGAGCCGTTCGAAGTCGCCATGCGCCGCTTCAAGCGCACTGTCGAAAAAACCGGTCTGCTGACCGAACTGCGTGCCCGTGAGTTCTACGAAAAGCCAACGGCTGAGCGTAAGCGCAAGCTGGCCGCCGCTGTGAAGCGCCTGCACAAGCGCCTACGCAGCCAACAGCTGCCGCGCAAGCTCTACTAATCGCCGCCTAGCGTCGATTCTCGAAAGCCGCCGGCCTCCGGCGGCTTTTGCCGTTTTATCAGCCATGGTTTTTCTGTGGCATCACCCGGAAAGCAGCGAGCACCTGATGACGACCTCACTCAAAGACCAGATTACCGAAGACATGAAGAGCGCCATGAAGGCGCGCGAAACCGAACGTCTGGCGGCAATTCGCCTGCTGCTCGCCGCCATTAAGCAGCGCGAAGTCGATGATCGCATCACGCTAGATGATGCCGCTGTTGCCGCCGTGGTCGATAAACTGATCAAGCAACGTCGCGACAGCCTGAGCCAATACGAACAAGCGGGCCGTGAAGATCTCGCCGCAGTCGAGCGTGCAGAAATCGATGTGCTGACGCCGTATCTGCCGGCGCAGATGTCGGCTGAAGAGGTTGCCGCTGCGGTCAAAGCGGCGATCGCGCAGACAGGTGCTGCCGGTCCCGCCGACATGGGCAAGGTTATGGGCGTGCTCAAGCCGCAACTCGCGGGCAAGACCGATCTATCTGCCGTATCGCAACTGGTCAAAGCCGCCCTCCAGGGCTAAGCCCACCTCCTAACGGCACCGCAGACGCGACCATGATTCCGGAATCCTTCATTCAGGAACTTCTGGCCAGAATCGATATCGTCGAGATCATCGACCGCGTGGTGCCGCTTAAAAAAGCCGGTGCCAACTACGCCGCTTGCTGCCCGTTTCACAAAGAAAAGTCGCCGTCGTTCACAGTCAGCCAGGCGAAGCAGTTCTATCACTGCTTTGGTTGCGGCGCGCACGGCACAGCGATCGGCTTCTTGATGGAACATCAGGGACTGAGCTTCCCCGATGCCATTGAAGAACTGGCACGGCATTGCGGCCTCTCGGTGCCGCAAGAAAATAACGAGCGGGCTTTTCGCAAGCCTGCCGCCGACAGCACTGAAGGCCCATCACTCCTCGATGTGATGCTCACGGCACATAAGTACTATCGCGATGAACTTAAGAAATCACCGCGTGCGATCGAGTACCTAAAAGGTCGCGGCCTCACCGGCGAAATCGCCGCCCGCTTCGGCATCGGCTATGCGCCGGATGGCTGGCAGAACCTGCGCACTGTTTTTCCGGAATACGACAACGCTAATTTCCAGGCACTGATCAAAGACGGCCTCGTTATCGAGAACGAGCAGAAGCGTCGTTACGACCGTTTCCGTGATCGCGTGATGTTTCCCATCCTCGATCAGAAGGGTCAGGTCATTGCTTTTGGTGGCCGCATCTTGGATCAGGGCGAACCGAAATATCTGAACTCGCCGGAAACACCGCTCTTCGAAAAAGGCCGCGAAGTCTTTGGCCTACCGCAAGCGCGTGAAGCCTGTCGCCAGACCGATACCGTGATTGTCGTTGAAGGCTACATGGATGTTGTCGCCCTCGCCCAACACGGCATTGGTAATGCCGTAGCCACCCTCGGCACCGCGACCACCACAACGCATATACGCAAGCTGCTTCGCATGGTGGATCGCGTGGTCTTCTGTTTTGATGGCGATGCGGCCGGCCGCAAAGCCGCCTGGCGCGCACTGGAAAACAGCCTGGAAGCATTGGCCGAACAAAAAGTATTGGCCTTTGCCTTCCTACCGCCCGAACACGACCCCGACAGCTACGTACGCGATCTCGGCAAAGAAGCATTCCAGGCAGCGATTGATCGTGCCACGCCGCTCTCCGAGTTCCTGCTGCAAACCCTGTGCGGTCATGTCGATCTGACCAGCGCCGAAGGGCGCGCCAAGTTACTGGCCGAAGCTAAGCCGCTGCTCCAGAAAATTCCAACACCGATGCTGCGTTTGCAGATCGTGAAGCAGCTGGCTGAAAAAACCGGTCTGCAACCCGCCGAAGTTGAACGCGGTTGCGAACTCAGTCGTCAGGCCGCGTCACCCAGCGCAGCCCCAGGTCGGGCACCCCGTCAGGCACCCTCGCTGAACCGACGGCTGCTCCGGGTATTGGTCCAATCTCCCGACTTGTTGGCAGACCTCCCCACAGACTTCGCCAGCCACTTACCGGCCAAGGACCCCCTCACCCCGAGCATTCGCCGTTTATTGCCGCAATTAGCCAGCAATCCCCAACCCTCTGAACTCCTGGAACGCATCCGCGGCAGCGAAGACGCCCCGTTATTGGCCGAAATTTTTGCCAGTCTGCTGACTGAACCCCTTGAAAAAGAGGCCCTCAGTGCCGAACTGGATGGCATCGTCGCCCAGATGGAACGGGATCAGCTCGATGCGGAACTGGCCACCCTACAGCAGGCCGCGCAGCGTGGCAGCCTGAACCCAACCGAAAAGGCACGTTACGCCGAACTCCTGCAAAGCCTGCAACAGCTGGGCCGAACAGGCCGCCGGCGCTGATCTGGCACGGATTTTGCCTAGAAATTAGGCTGATTTTCGTGTATAATTAAAGGTTTACTGCATTTCCATTGACTCCTGAGGTTAAGCGCTTTGTCGAACTGGAAACTCACCCTTCGCCCCAAACAATCATCGCGTCGTACCGACGCCACGGATGCTGCTATGGCTACAAAACCTAAGACCGCCGCTAAAAAAACTGCCAAACCCGCCGCCAAGCCGATCGCTAAGACTTCAGCCGCTAAGAAACCCGTGGCCAAAAAGCCGGTCGCTAAGCCTGTGAGCAAGCCGGTTGCCAAAAAACCGGTGGCTAAAGCCCCGGTCAAGAAGGCCGTGCCTAAGGCCGCCGCCAAAGTAACCAAGCCGACCAAAACGGCTGCCAAGCCGGCACCGAAGAAAGCTGCGCCCAAAGCTCCGGTAAAAGCTGCAAAGCCGGTTGCCAAAGCCCCCGTCAAAGCCGCTGCAAAGCAGCCGGCCGCCAAAGCCAAACCGGCCCCCGCCAAAACTGCCGCGCCGGTAACCAGCAAAAAAGCACCGGTCAAGGCCGAGGTTAAAAAACCCGTCGCCGCCACCAAGACGCCGGCGGCTAAGCCTGCCGCGCCCGTGGTTGAGACACCCGCCGTTGTCGAAGTCGCCCCGAAGGGCAAAGGCAAAAAGGGCAAAGACGGCAAGCGCCTGCTAGGCAGCACCACGGTGCAGCAAATCTCGCCGGAAGAACTCAAAACCCGCATCACCGCCCTCATCAAGATGGGCAAAGAGCGCGGTTACCTGACGCACGCCGAAATCAATGACCACCTGCCGGATTCCGTGATGGATGCCGAACAGGTTGAGGCCATGAAGACCACGCTGAACGGCATGGGCATCAACGTCTTTGAAGAAGCCCCTTCTGCCGAAGACATGCTGATGGTCGACACCGCAGCACCGGCCGCCGATGACGAAGTCGTCGAAGAGCAAGCCGAACAGGCGCTGGCCACGGTGGATTCCGAATTCGGCCGCACCACCGACCCAGTGCGTATGTATATGCGTGAAATGGGCACGGTCGAGCTGCTGGACCGCCACAAAGAAATCGAAATCGCCAAGCGTATCGAAGCCGGTCTACGCGACATGGTGCTGGCAATCAGCGCCTGCCCGACCGTCGTCACTGACATCATCGAGATGGCCAAGAAAGTCGCGATCGACGAAATGAAGATCGACGAACTGGTGGATGGCCTCGTCGACGTGGAAGCCGAAGAAGCCATCCTTGCAGCCGCCGCAGGCGACAGCGACGATATCGAAGAGGAAGAGGAAGACGATAGCGGCGAAGCTAAAGCAGCAGCCAACGCCGCCTCGCTGGCCAAGCTGAAGGATGCTGCGCTGGAGCGTTTTGCGAAGATCGAAACCCTGCACAGCAAAGAGATCAAGGCACTGAAAGCCAAGGGCACCGCTGATCCGGCGTATATCCGTGTCCGCAAACAAATCACGGATGAGCTGCTGAATATCCGTTTCAACTCGCGCACCATCGAAAAGCTGTGCGGCAACGTGCGCGGCCTGCGTGACAACATCCGCCAGGCTGAGCGACAGGTGCTGTCGATCTGTGTCGACAAATGCGGCATGCCACGCGAACACTTCATCAAGGTGTTCCGCCCGAATATCGTGAACCTCCGCTGGATCCAGAAGGAAGTCGCTAACGCACCGAAGAACGTTCAGGGCATTCTCGAACGCAACGTACCGGCTGTTCACGAATGGCAAAAAAAGCTGATCAACATGGAGGAAACGCTGGGCATCACGCTCGACGAGATCCGTGCCATTCACGACCAAATGACTAAAGGCGAGCGCCGCGCCCGCGATGCCAAGAAAGAAATGACCGAGGCCAACCTGCGCCTGGTGATCTCTATCGCCAAGAAGTACACCAACCGTGGCCTGCAGTTCCTGGATCTCATCCAGGAAGGCAACATCGGCCTGATGAAGGCTGTGGACAAGTTTGAATACCGCCGCGGTTACAAGTTCTCGACCTACGCCACCTGGTGGATCCGTCAGGCGATTACGCGTTCGATCGCCGACCAGGCACGCACTATCCGTATCCCGGTGCACATGATCGAGACGATCAACAAAATGAACCGTATCTCGCGTCAGATCCTGCAGGAGACCGGTTTCGAGCCGGATCCGGCCACCCTGGCGATCAAAATGGAAATGCCGGAAGACAAGATCCGCAAGATCCTCAAGATCGCCAAAGAACCGATCTCGATGGAAACCCCGATCGGCGACGACGACGATTCGCATCTGGGCGACTTCATCGAAGATACTGCCACGCTGTCGCCGCTGGAAGCCGCGATGAACGCCAGCCTGCACACAGTAACCAAGGACATCCTCGATAGCCTCACCCAGAGGGAAGCCAAGGTTCTGCGTATGCGCTTCGGTATCGAAATGAATACGGATCACACGCTGGAAGAAGTCGGTAAGCAGTTCGACGTGACCCGTGAGCGTATCCGTCAGATCGAAGCCAAGGCACTGCGCAAGCTGCGTCACCCGTCCCGCTCGGACAAACTGCGTAGCTTCGTCGACACCAACAACTAACGCTTTAACCGGGCCTCTAGCTCATGCCTGGTTAGAGCAGCGGACTCATAATCCGTTGGTGCCGAGTTCGACTCTCGGGGGGCCCACCAGTCAAACCCTTACGCCACAAGGGTTCTAGCACTTCAGCCAGTGGCAAAAACAAGAAAACCACTAAGGTCAAAACACCTTAGTGGTTTTTTTACGTCCCAAGTGTAGCCATTGACATATTCCATGAACCATCTTGTGTTGCTTAACCTTCACTGCAAAAAAAAGGAAGGCAGTTAACTGCCTTCCATCAAGGTGACCCACGACGGTCAGTTATTACAAGAGGGAGAACAGCATCTTGGTCGCCAATAGTCCAAGGAAGACACCAAAACCACGCTTGAGCTTAGCAACTGGCAACTTATGCGCCAGCGCCGCACCGTAAGGGGCAATCATCACGGTCATGGCCCCGACACAAAATAACGCTGGCAAATAAACGAATCCGATGTGCAGCCCTGGCAATCCAGCGGTTCCTGCACCGGAAATCATAAAGCCAATAGTACCTGCTAATGCAATTGGGAAACCGAGTGCTGCTGAGGTTCCCACAGCCTGATGAATGCTAACGTTACAAAGCACCATAAACGGAATCGACAGGAATCCACCACCCGCTGCGACCAAGCTAGACACGCCCCCTATGCCAGTCCCAACGGCTGCAAGCCCTGTTGGACTGGGCAAAACCCTTGTCGGCTTCGGACGGAAGTTCATAATCATTTGGAACGATGCGATATAAACAATCACTGTGAAAGCGACTGCCAACTCATGCGTTGGTACCAGACCAGTTAGCAACGAGCCCACTAGAGTTCCTAGTAAAAGTCCCGGCGTCATACCTTTTACAATGTCCCAACGAACTGCACCGTGCTTGTGATGGGCTCTCATACTTGATACTGACGTAATCGTAATTGTCGCCATCGAAGTTCCCAAGGCAAGATGCATGACTTCAGACACCGGAAACCCTTGTGCCGCAAAAAGCATAAAAAGCAGTGGGACAATTGTTAAGCCACCGCCGACCCCGAATAGTCCAGCAATAAAGCCCGAAAATGTACCCAATACAACATAGGTTAATAACCACCACGTCATACAGCCAGTTCTTTCCTATTTAAAACGACCGAGCCAGGTCAGTACTCCCTGAGCACTCTTAAAGTCACAAACTGAACGCACCGGGATTGATGGCGCAAAGTCACTGAGCATCTTCGCAAGAGCATTACCCGGCCCGATTTCCAAAACAACATCAGGCTGCATTTCAACTACGGTCTCTAGAGCATCATCCCAGTGGAGCATTGAAGAGATTTGAGCGGACAACGCTGTTGCTGCATCCTTGGAGGAAAACGACATTTTTCCCGTAACAGCACTAATCACTGGAAAGAGTAGGGTTCCCTGCGCATACGGCTGAAGGCTAGCAGCAAATGACTGAGAGGCTGCGTTTAGGAAATGCGTATGTGACGGCGTCTTTACTGCAACTGGGGTCAATTTTGTCGCCCCGGCTGCTTCGAATGCATTGGCAGCCTCGTGAATCGCTGCCTCTCCACCTGTCACTACGAAATGCGTTGGCGAATTGCGTATGGCAATCGCAAGATTATGCCGAGCCGCAATAGTATTTACTTTGTCTTCGCTAATACCTAGTACAGCAAGCATACCAACAGGATACGGGGTATTCGAATCCATCAGGCTAGCTCTCTCGTAGCACAGAGCAACGCCCGCTCTATCGGTAAACAATCCGGCAGCAGAGCAAGCAGCCATCTCACCGAGCGAATACCCTGCAGCACACACAGGTGTTGGAAGGTATGGCATTAGCTTTTCCCACCAGGCCATTTCAAACCCAAATATCAACGGCTGAGCAATAACGTTGGTGCTTAAGTCCAGCGATTGTTGACCTGACTCATTCCAAACGCCTTCCAGTACTTTAGCTAATTTTTGGGATGCATCCCTTCCTGCATTTTCCCTCAAGAACGAGAGATGCTCTTGGGTTTGCTGGCCTTGGCCGGAGAATAGAATTGCGACCCTCATAAATTCAGACGCAAATCGAATTCATAAAAATTGTCACGCCAAGAAGGTCTGCGACGCCACCGGGGCTGAGGTTCTTTGCGACAAATTCGTTATGTATTCGGATTGCCCTAGTCTTCCAACCCTCAGCAAGTACGCCTCCTGAATCTAGGAATTCTTTTGAGACGGCTTTAACATAAGAAAGCCCCGTCTCTCCTGCACGCCAAAGTATATTGGTGTCGTCAAGATTGGCCATCATTGCAAACATTGCCTGCACAGCAGCCGCTTCACGGCAACCAGTTGCATCTAAAGCTTTCAGATATGCAGGCAGCCCATGATTTTTTGCCGCCGGGAATCCAGCTACCGCCTCGTGACGGGCACCATGAACGCCATATTTAGACTCGACCTGTTGGCCATGACTGTATTCCGCATACGCCTTTACTGCGCAGGTCGCAAGAATGTCTGCGCCCCAGTTATCCGCTATGGCAACACCAAGAGCCTCTGGTGTTAAGCGCTCACCATTACGAGCGAGCTTTCCGGCAGCTGCGCATAACAGTCCAATATTGAATATTGCACCTCTATGGGTATTAACGCCCTTTGTGGCGTGCATCATTCGTGCTTCCGCATCGATTCCTAGCTTTTGGAGTACAGCAAAGTTGGCACCAGCCGCACCGGCTTCTGAAATTTTTACAAAGTAATCTCGTAGGCTATTAATGCTAGCCAAGAACATCTGGTAATCCATGTCCTGATGGCTACCTGAATCCACTGGAGATACCAAGCCAGGTTTGGGATAAAGACTGACTTCTTTATACAGACTCAAGACTGCGCTGGTCGATAGTGCAGTTGCTATTTCAAAAAGGGATGAATTAGCTGAACGATAACCATGTTGACTCTTTGCTTCCTTAATAGCTAGAGCATTAGGCATATGAGGCCTCTAGCAGGCTATCTAGGCTGCTCATATAAACACCAGTCTCGCCCTTAATGAGGACTTCTAATTCATCGTGATGCGCTAGAGCGGTCACAACTTCCCGCCAATTAACGCATTCATCCTTCGGAAAGCGTAGCTCACCATCAATGCTGAATGGCAGCTCAAGTTCTGCTGATGCAAAGGCATCCGTCACGTATCGAACATCTTGTAACGTGGCCACGTCACAAAGTAGGTCAAGGTCAGATCTATCTGTGCGATATGGTTTGCCGGAGATTTTCTCCCATGCAACCGATCCGAATACGTAGAGTGAAAAACCACCAGACTTCAATTTTTCTACCAGCCGGCGAAGCACGGCAGCCTCGTTATCGTTAAAGAGGCCTAAGCAATCAATAAGTTCATGCGGTGTATCGCCACGCAAGATGTCTTGATATCTTGCCTGCAAGAACGCTCGGTGCTTAATCCCATTGTCAACAAACGCCAAACCTAGCTGCATGGTGTTTGAACGAGGGTTTTGCCGAGGGCATACAAACGCTCTCCCTTCAGCAATCCAGTGTTTCACGTAGTGCTCTGCTCTATCGCTAGTGCAACAAGCGACGGATTGCATTACTGCGTCCGACTTTAAGGTCAAAAGGTCATGTCTACGCACGATTAGGCCGCCAGGACCGCCTCTGTTGTCTTCATCGCCTCTGTGCGACCGGTACGTGCCGAACCCTTTTCCATACGTAAATCTCGTGCGTTATCAATGGCACTGAAGGCGTCTGCCAGGCGGCTTTCTGTAACATCCCTCCAGATAGATTCGATACCGCCCATACGCTCATAATTCTCCGCACCTGGTGCGAACGTTGGAGAACCTTGTGCCAGCGCCACCAAACGGTCGTAATCGAGCTTGGTCACACGCGACATCGCCTTGAGGTCCATCACACGAACCGAAACATCCTTTAGTGCATAGGCGCGATCTGCCATGAGGCCGAACGAAAGAAAGCCACCGCTAACAGCATTGCTCGTCACCAAGCTAAT
>CALKUR010000065.1 GCA_937996725.1 uncultured Dechloromonas sp.
GGAACTCGCGGCCCCGCATCACGCCAAAACGCGGGCGGATCTCGTCGCGGAACTTGGTTTGGATCTGATACAGATGAATCGGTAGCTGACGGTAACTCTTAATTTCTTTGCGCACAAAATCCGTGACCACTTCTTCATGCGTCGGGCCGATGACGAATTCGCGCTGGTGGCGATCCTTGAAGCGCAACAGTTCCGGGCCGTATTGTTCACCGCGGCCCGATTCCTGCCAGAGTTCAAACGGTTGCACCGCCGGCATGAGCATTTCCAATGCGCCGGCCCGATTCATTTCATCACGGACAATCGTTTCAACCTTGCGCAGGGTGCGCAGCCCCATGGGGGTCCAGGTGTAGACGCCGGAGGCCAGGCGGCGGATCAGCCCAGCGCGCAACATCAGCTTCTGGCTGATAACTTCGGCGTCGGCCGGGGCTTCCTTGAGGGTGGTGATCAGAAACTGGGAGGAACGCATAAAAGAACCTAAATGAGGGCTAAATCCGTGGCGGATGGGGCAAGCAGCATGGGCTTGGGCCTGTCCAGCCGCAGAATGTGGCGGAAAACCGGCATTCTAGCGGAAGCTGGCTTTCGTCTGGGTGCCGGATGTGCCAGAATCAGGGCAATTTCAAATTAACGCAGGTGATTTATGCTAGACCGTGAAGGCTATCGCCCCAACGTCGGCATCATTCTCTGCAATGCACGGAATCAGGTTTTTTGGGGTAAACGCGTTCGGGAACACGCCTGGCAGTTTCCGCAGGGTGGGATCAAACGTGGGGAGTCTCCTGAAGACGCCATGTTTCGTGAGTTGCAGGAAGAGGTGGGTCTTGCGCCCGAGCACGTCACTATCCTTGGCCGCACCAAGGAATGGTTGCGCTATGAAGTGCCGGAGCAATGGGTTCGCCGAGAATGGCGCGGTAACTACAAGGGCCAGAAGCAGATCTGGTATCTCCTCCGATTAACCGGTGGCGATCATCACGTGCAGTTGCGCGCCACCTCGCATCCGGAGTTTGATGCCTGGCGCTGGAGCCAGTATTGGGTGCCGTTGGAAACCGTCGTGGAATTCAAGCGCGACGTCTACCAGTTGGCGCTGGCCGAGCTTGAGCCTTTCTTGAACGCGGATCGCTTGCGTCATCCCGCTATCGGGCGTCGCGGTCGACGTGCGCCCACAGGTCGAGGCGAAGCTCCCCCGGTGCCGTCCATCGCGCCGGGTTCGGTTGCGGCGTCGCCGAGCGTAGAGGAAAACTCGTGATGTGGCGGTTGCGTGGTCGCTTAATCGCGTTCGTCATGCTGTGCGCCGCGGGCCACGTTTTTGCCGCCGTGGAATGTGACACTCGTAAATACTACGAGTGTTACGACTATCAGGAATCGGAAGAAGACAAGAAAGTCTGGCAGGAAGAGAAGTACAAACTGCCTGCCGCACCGGACATGGACAAACTGATTCCCTTTGAGGTCAATGTATCCAACGCGAACCGCTTCTTGGTAGATCCCGATAGTGTGTCGGTTGGCAATGATGGCGTTGTCCGCTTCACCGTGGTCATCGAATCGTCGGGCGGCGCTCGGACTGTGAACTATGAAGGTTTGCGTTGTAAAACCCGAGAGCGGCGTCTGTATGCCTTCGGGCAAAAAGACGGCACCTGGATCGAGAGTCAGGGATCGTCCTGGATTCTGATGCAGAAGCAGCAGCACAAGATGCACAACGCCTATCCGGCCGTATTGGCCTATGAATATTTCTGTCTGGATCTAGAGCCGCCGCCGAGTGCAGCAGTCGCTGTCGAACGCTTGAGAACGGGCCCGGTAGAAAGTGCGTTAAGGTAGGGTCATGAACGTTGATAACCTCATCATCGAAGCCGACAAAGTGCTACGTACCTTGTTCGCGTCGCAAAGTAGTGTGCGTGCACACCCTGATCAAGGCTTGCCGGAAGCCGACTTGACGAGCGACGAGCGACGCCACGTGGCAGGGCTGATGCGAGTAAATCACAGCGGCGAGGTGTGTGCACAAGCCTTGTATCAAGGGCAGGCGTTGACTTCGCGTGACCCGGCTGTTCGCGATGCACTACGAGAAGCGGCCCATGAAGAGATCGAACATCTGGCTTGGACCGAGCAACGCTTGCGTGAACTGGGGAGCCATACGAGCTGGCTCAATCCGCTCTGGTACGTGGGCTCTCTGAGCTTGGGTGTACTCGCTGGTAAGTTAGGCGATCGCTGGAACCTGGGGTTTTTGGCAGAGACAGAAAAGCAGGTGACCGCGCATCTGGAGAGTCATCTGGATCGCTTGCCCGAAGCCGATGCAAAAAGTGCGGCCATCATCCGTCAGATGGCGATTGATGAAACCTCACATGCGCATACCGCCGAAGCCTTGGGTGCCGCGCAATTTCCGCCATTGGTCAAGAGCCTGATGCAACAGACCTCTAAACTGATGACCAGTGTGTCTTATCGCGTCTAGCTGCGCTGGGATTTAGGCGCTGGCAGTGCCAGCCGCATTCTCGTCGAGCAGTTCCAAGTCCCAGGTAATCTCCGCGGTCGCGCCGAGCATTGCCGTAGCCGAGCAATATTTATCCTTGGACAGCGTCACCGCCCGTTCTACGGCCTCGAGTTTTAGACTCTTGCCGCGCACCACAAAGTGCAGGTGCAGCTTGGTAAAGACCTTCGGGTCGGTTTCGGCGCGTTCTGCTTTGAGTTGTACCTCGCAGCCGGTCACCGGATGACGGCCGCGTTTGAGAATCATCACCACGTCAAAGGCCGTACAGCCGCCTGCGCCGGCCAGCATCATTTCCATGGGGCGGGGGGCCAGATTGCGGCCGCCGGCATCGGGTGGGCCGTCCATCGTCACCATATGGCCACTGCCGGTTTCGGCAATAAAGGTCATGTGTTCAGTCCAGACGACGCGGCATTCCATGATTTCGAGGCTCCGAGCAGGCAAATTGATTGAGGATGCGATTGTACGGCCAATTGATGCGGTGCGACGCGTTTGGCATCCCGGGGCCGGAGCGGGCTCGCCGCTTTGTTGTGTTGCGGCGCACAATGCCGTGCATTGAATATGCCAATAACATTTTTTGGGCAACCGCTGTCAGTTTCTTAAGCTATTGTTAACAATTGGGATCTTGTAAGAAACCAGGCTGGGCGCGGCTTTGCTCGGCCAGGAAAAATATTTTATTGCGACACAGCAAATCTGCTTGCTTTTTTGCCGCCCGAGTTATACATTGGTCTCGTAAGTCGGGCGTAAGTTTCGAGGATGCCCGCAAGATTGTCTCCTCCACCCTCCTCCTTTGGTGTGGATTTGCGCGGAACCACTCGTGTGGCTCCGCGCTTTTTTTTGCCGCAGAGCGCCCAGCCAGTGCCGCAGGGCGTGTTCGGCAAGTTGTCGGAGTGCTTGACGCCGGGTTTCGAATATTGCTAGAATCTTCGTTTTCCCAAATTCCGCGCCACCTTTGGCGCCACGGAAGTGCAAAGATGAAAACCTTTTCCGCCAAGCCGCATGAAGTCCAGCGCGACTGGTTCGTCCTAGACGCTACGGACAAAGTCCTGGGTCGCGTTGCCAGCGAAGTCGCACGTCGTCTGCGTGGCAAGCATAAGCCTGAATATACCCCGCACGTCGACACGGGCGACTTTATCGTCGTCGTCAACGTTGAAAAGCTGCGCGTTACTGGTAACAAGGCTGAAGACAAGAAGTATTTCCGCCACTCGGGCTACCCGGGTGGTATCTACGAAACCACATTTGGCAAGATGCAACAGCGTTTTCCGGAGCGTGCTCTGGAAAAAGCTGTTAAAGGCATGCTGCCGAAGGGTCCGCTGGGCTACGCCATGATCAAGAAGCTCAAGTGCTACGCCGGTGCGACTCATCCGCATACCGCCCAGCAACCGAAATCGCTGGAAATCTAAGAGGTTTTTATGGCAGAACAACAATACTACGGCACCGGTCGTCGCAAGAGCGCCGTCGCTCGTGTCTATCTGACACGCGGCAAAGGCAACATCGTTGTCAACGGCAAGCCGGTCGACATTTTCTTCTCGCGTGAAACGGGCCGCATGGTCGTCCGTCAGCCGCTGGAGCTGGTTGAGCACGTTAATACTTTCGACATCAACGTCAACGTCGTTGGCGGTGGTGAGTCGGGTCAAGCCGGTGCTGTTCGCCACGGCATCACCCGCGCACTGATTCAGTACGATGCCGAGCTGAAGTCGGCTCTGTCGAAGGCCGGTTTCGTAACCCGCGATGCTCGTGAAGTTGAGCGTAAAAAGGTCGGTCTGCACAGCGCCCGTCGCCGTAAGCAGTTCTCGAAGCGTTAATGCTTTTTCGCATCCGAATCGTTTGGTTCGGATGTGCGGCCAGTTAGCTCAGTTGGTAGAGCAGCGGATTGAAAATCCGCGTGTCCTTGGTTCGATTCCGAGACTGGCCACCAGTAATACCAAAAGCCACCCTAGGGTGGCTTTTTTCATGCCATTGTTCCGACGTGGTGCGCTCAAAGTCTGGAAGAATAGGCTGGGGTGGCATCCCTGAGTTAAGGCTTAGCACCTTTGTGCCTATATACTTTCAGGGCCATCCTGTACCCGCTCTCACCAAACGCTCAAATATGTACATCAATTCCAATATGCCGTGGCTCATCGATCGACTGGGACTATTTCCCATCGCCACATTGGCGGTGGTTATTACGGCCGTGTTTACCTACTGGTTGCTAAATAAGTCGGCAGTGTCGGGATGGTTTAAGGGCTCAGAGGAAATTGTTCCGCCTTACTTGTCAATTTCTGCGCTCCTGTTTGGTCTTTTTGCGGCAACTTTGGCATCTGACATTTGGCCAAAGCAAGATGAGGCGAACAGAGTGCTGGTTAATGAAGCCAGCGCCATCAGAAGCCTTCTTGCCACATCAGGGCATCTTCAATCTGCCGATAGGAATAGGCTAACGCAGTCCGTGAACGGGTATGTTACAGCTGTGCTCGATCGCGAATGGCCGTCGATGGTGGCTGGTGACTATGCGAACAAAGAAGGCGCGCTGAATGAGTTGAAAGCCCTGAGCGAAACCGTGATTGAGATTGGAAGCCGAGAACGGTTGCCAAGAATCTTAGAGAGTCGATTGCAGAACTCTGTGGATGATATCCGTACTGCGCGTGTTTCGAGACTGTCGTTGGCCTATGACAACATAAGCTTCATTAAGTGGAGATCGGTGCTCCTGTTTGGCTTGCTATTGATCTTTACCGTTGGCATTGTCCACTTGAGGCGGCCAAGAGCGATGAAGATTAGTTTGTCTCTCACGGCATTTGGGATTTTGTTAACCATAGGCATTCTCGTGAATAACCGATCGCCATATGCTGGCCCGGATGCGATTACGCCTAGCATGCTTGTGGACTCCACGAAGGCTTATGAGCCTGGGCGCTGAAAGACCGCGAGAGCGGCTTGTATAAGGCGGCTGTCCAACGGTTCATGCTTATTCGTCGCTAATCCCGTATGTTTTTTCAAAGTCCTCGTTTCCGAGCGTCAGCACTTCTTCACCATCGCTTTTCCAGGGGATCTCCACACTGGCAACAGAAGCGTCAGAAATGATGGCTTCAACAGGAATTGCACCAGTTCTAATGTCGTCCATGAGGTGTGTCAGATGCTCCTCATCATGCCCGGGGTATATCTCAGCGAGCTTTTTGGCATCCAGTTCAAATTCGTAGAAGTAGTCCACATGATGGCGCTCGGTCTTGGTAATGATGACTGAATCGTTTGCATCTGAACCTGCAGATATTGGGGTGGTGTTTGCCATGGCATCCTCGCGTAGGGGTTAGACGTCTTTCCCTGTAAGCATACTTGCTGAGGTAAACTCTGTCACAGCCTCAGAATAGGCCACCCACTTTGTTAAGGAGAACACGATGTCACAAGTTGCAAAACCGCCTCGCCCAATCGCGAAGGCCTTGGCCTATCTTGCAGCAGGTATCGCAATTGTAGGGTTGGTTGGTTGTGGCGGCGGCGGTTTGACGCAGTCCCAGAAGTCCGGGTTTTTGACCTCGGCAGAATACAACCGGTTGGAAGAAGTGCCGATTGATCAGCCAGGCGTAAAACTCTACCGTTATGTCAGCCCTGACTTTGATAGGAGTAACGTTAAAGGTGTCATGATCGATCCGGTGGTTCTTTACCAGACCGCGCTTAAGGGTTCGGGTCAAAAGGGTTTGACCGATGAAACGATTTATCAAACCCGCATGATCATTGACAAGGAGCTCAAGGAACGCGCATCGAGAAGGTTTAATGTGGTCTCGCAGCCTGGCCCAGGCATTGGCCGGTTGAGCGTTGCAATTACGGGGGCGGTTGTTGAGGGTGACAGTTTCAAGCCCTGGAACGTGGTGCCTATTTCGGCCGTTCTCTTTGCGGCACAAAAGGCGGCGGGCATAGATTCAAAGACGCCGTCACTGGTGGTCGAAGCCAAGATGCGTGACAGTGTCACCGGTAAGATTTGGGGTCAGGGCGTCTATGTCATGTCAGGCGAAACCTTCAGAATGGAGTCGAGCTCACCGGAAGCCTTCCAAAAGCTGGCCATTGATTGGGTGACGACTGCGGTTCGTGTCTCTGCGGGTATGGCTGGCAAATAAGTGACTGGAATGTTGCTTTGAGAAAAAGCCATCCTTAGGGTGGCTTTTTTTTTTGCACAAATGCCTTGGCTTGTTATTTGCACGGGCTCACGTACTATTCGTTAGCGACGTTCTTGTAGTGTTTTTGGCTCGTCGGATACGCTCTGCCTAACAGCGCCGCCGTTCCTCCTAGACTCTCTCGCCACTTGAATTTCGCCCGTTTAGGGGCGTATTCCAATCATTTGGCGTGAGACATGAATCATTTTTTGGCATCTGCTGCTTACCTGGTGTTTCAAGTGCTGGGCTTGTTGCCTTTGGCATTGCTCCAGGGCCTGGGCACGGCTTTGGGTTGTCTGGGCGCGGTATTGCCGGGGCGATACAGAAAGCGGGCTTACGAGAACCTCCGTCTCGCCTATCCGGAAGCCACGCCTGCAATGGATCGCGCCGTGATGATCGAGCTACTGCAAATGTTTCTGGAGTTGCCGTACCTGTGGGCAAAACGCAATGCGAGCAAGCTCGACAAGATTATCCGTTGTGACCAGTGGGCGTTAATTGATGACGCGCTGGCGCAGGGGCAGGGGGTGATTCTAATTTCGCCTCACATCGGTGCCTTTGAGATGCTGGGCCCGTTTTATACCCGCCGCCATAAGGCTGCTGTGATTTTTAAAGAACCTCGGATGCAATGGCTCAAGCTGTTGATCAACCGCATTCGGCTCTCGCCGGCACTCAAGCTGGTGCCCGCCAATCAGGCAGGAGTGAAGGGGTTGGTCAAGACGCTTATTAAGGGCGAAACGATCGGCTTTTTGCCCGACCAGGTGCCTGCCCTAGGGGATGGCGTGTATGCGCCGTTCTTTGGGAAAGACGCGTATACGATTACGCTGGTCCAGCGGATGCAGGCGATACGCAACAGCCCGATCTTTACGGTGGGGTTGGAGCGACTGCCCAAGGGAAAAGGCTACTACTTCCACATTGTGCCGATGGCTGAGACCTTATCGGAATCGCCGGAGCGGGCGGCGGCGCAGATGAACACGGCGCTGGAAGAGATGATCAGGAAGATGCCGCTGCAGTATCTATGGGGTTATAACCGCTACAAAACCCCGCGACCGGACCGGGCATCGTAACTGCCACGAGCGGTGCAGGATGTGGCACACTGCCTGCCAACAGCTTTGTTGATAGGTGCGAGCAGGTATGAAGCGGATCGTTATAGGTATTTCCGGGGCCAGCGGGTCCATTTATGGCGTGCGCCTGCTGCAGGTGTTGCAGGAGATGCACGATATTGAGACGCATCTGGTGCTGAGCCAGGGTGCCCGCGTGACGCTACCGCTGGAGACCGAATTTACTTGTGCGCAGGTTGAGGCGTTGGCAACGGTCGTGCATGATCCGGCCAACTTGGCCGCACCGATTTCCAGCGGTTCATTTCCGGTCACCGGTATGGTGGTGGCACCGTGTTCGATGAAGAGCCTGGCGCAAATTGCCTTGGCGCTGAATGACAACCTGTTATCGCGGGCGGCCGATGTCACCTTGAAGGAGCGTCGTAAGCTCGTGCTGCTCCCCCGCGAGACGCCGCTGCATTTAAGCCATTTGCGCCACATGGCAGCGGTGACGGAGATGGGCGGCGTGATTCTGCCGCCGGTACCATCCTTCTATCACAGCCCCAAAACCATCATGGATCTCGTCGATCAGACGATTGGCAAGGTGCTGGATCAGTTCGGGATCGAGCACGACTTATTCAAGCGCTGGTCGGGTGCTTAGGCCTGCTTAGAAGATCCGGTTGAGCTGATCGTCGATGCTGACGTAGACCGGAACCCCGCGTGTGACGAATAAGCCGAGTGCCTCGCTGAAGGCAGGTTGCTGCCAGGCGTTGCGGTGGGCGGGTTCGGTATAGAGCACAATCTCGCTGCCTTGATTTAGTGTGCCAATAACCACCTTGCTGCGATCGGGTCGTAGCCCTGGGGCAAGGGGTTTATCAAACTGCTGTGACCGGAGCCAGAGGCATTCATATTCGCGGCAGGAGTTTGGCCGGTCGTTATAGATGGCGCAGCCGCTATCTTCAACGCAATGTGTGCAAGACGTATTGGCAGGCTTGTTGAGTTCCTTGACCTTCATGACGTGGCAGCAATAGGTGCAGGTGCCGCAATCATTGCGCGGCGTTGCGTCTGGCAGGTTGTGTGCTGGGGTGATGGTCATAAGTTGGCGACGGTAAAGGTTCTAGCTGGATCTGATGTCGTGAGTCTAATCTGTCGCGGGTGATCTGCGTGAAAGAATGCACCACAGAATTGTTGCGATGCAGCGCGACCTGGTCCGCTAAAGCCTGTGCTGGTGCGGGTTGTAGCCGTGATACAACGCGCTGCGAAATATGACGAAAATGCTTAAACCTGTAAGCGAAATGTAAGAGTGACTACGTACGCTTGCCTCACGCGCCGAGTGGCTTGTTCGGTCGGCGCATCCATAAAGAGGAGGAGAAATCCATGTTAGACCCCACGACCGCCAAGATCTTGGCAGACCCCAAGTTCAATGAAATGGTCTCGGTTCGGAACAGCTATAGCTGGATCTGCACCGTGCTCATGCTCGTTGCTTACTTCGGTTTCATCCTGACCCTGGCCTTTGATAAGGCTATCTTTGCTCAAAAAATCGGTGACGGCGTTATGACGCTGGGTGTGCCGGTGGGTCTCGGCGTGATTCTGTTCACGATCATCATTACGGCTGTTTACGTGAAGAAGGCCAACACGGACTTCGACGCACTGAAAGAAGCCGTCATCAAGGACGTTCAAAAATGACCAAGATGAATAAGACCCTTATTGCGCTGGGTGCGCTCCTCCTGAGTGGTGCAGCACTGGCCGCCGGTGCTGACCTGGGTAACACCCAGAAGCAGGCGACCAACTGGACCGCTATCGTCATGTTCGGCATTTTCGTTGCCTTTACTCTGTACATCACCAAGTGGGCTGCAGGTAAAACGAAGACGGCTGCCGACTTCTACACCGCCGGTGGTGGTATTACCGGTTTCCAGAATGGCCTGGCAATCGCTGGCGACTATATGTCGGCTGCGTCGTTCCTGGGTATTTCGGGCCTGGTGTTCGCTAATGGCTTCGACGGCCTGATCTTCTCGATCGGCTGGCTGGTCGGTTGGCCGATCATCACGTTCCTGCTGGCAGAGCGTCTGCGTAACCTCGGTAAGTTTACCTTCGCCGATGTGGTTGCCTTCCGCTTCTCGCAGACCCCGGTTCGTGTGTTTGCTGCTACCGGTACGCTGGTTGTTGTGGCCTTCTACATGATTGCCCAGATGGTTGGCGCAGGCCAGCTCATCAAGGTGCTGTTCGGTCTGGAATACACCTACGCCGTTGTCCTCGTCGGTATCCTGATGATGATGTACGTGCTGTTCGGTGGTATGACCGCAACGACTTGGGTTCAGGTGATCAAGGCTGTGATGCTGCTGTCGGGCGCAACCTTCATGGCGGGTGCCGTGCTGTTTGCCTTCGGTTTCAGCCCGGAAGCGCTGTTCGCCAAGGCTGTTGAAGTTCACGCCAAGCACGACGCCATCATGTCGCCGGGCGGCCTGATCAAGGATCCGATTTCGGCAATCTCGATCGGTATGGCGCTGATGTTCGGTACGGCTGGTCTGCCGCACATCCTGATGCGCTTCTTCACCGTGCCGAACGCCAAGGAAGCCCGTAAGTCGGTTGCCTGGGCAACGACCTGGATCGGTTACTTCTACATCCTGACCTTCATCATCGGTTTCGGCGCTATCGTGTTCCTGATTCAGGATCCGGGTGCTTACTACGTCGATGGTGACATTGCCAAGGGTCTGAAGGGCGGCGGCAACATGGCTGCTATCCACCTGTCGAACGCTGTCGGTGGTGACCTGTTCCTAGGCTTCATCTCGGCCGTGGCCTTCGCCACCATCCTGGCCGTGGTTGCTGGTCTGACGCTTGCCGGTGCATCGGCTGTGTCGCATGACCTGTACGCCACCGTCATCAAGGAAGGCAAGGCTGACCAGGCTGCTGAAATGCGTGTCTCGAAGATCACTACGGTCGCTCTGGCGATTCTGGCAATCTTTCTGGGTATCGCTTTCGAGAAGCAGAACGTTGCCTACATGGTGATGCTGGCCTTCGCGATCGCTTGTTCGGCTAACTTCCCAGTGCTGCTGATGTCGGTGATGTGGAAGGACTGTACGACCAAGGGTGCCGTGGTTGGTGGCTTTGTTGGTCTGCTGGCTTCGGCTGGTCTAACCATCCTGTCGCCGGCTGTGTACGAAGCTGTTCTGGGCAACGCCAAGGGTAGCGCGCCGTTCCCATACGGTTCGCCGGCTCTGTTCTCCATGACGGCCGCGTTCCTGACCATCTGGATCGTGTCGAAGCTGGACGGCAGCGCCCGTGCCCAGATTGACCGTGACGGTTATCCGGCACAGATGGTTCGTTCGGAAACCGGTATCGGTGCTGCTGGTGCCTCTGGCCACTAAGTAGTCGATTCCGTACCACCTCGCGTGGTGACAAAGACCCGGGCTTTGGCCCGGGTCTTTGCTTTTTTGGGCCAGAAAATGCATAGGCCATGCCGCTGAAAGGCTTGCCTGGCGGGCGGTTCATGGCCAGATGGTATACTTCACGCCCGAACGGTTTTCATCCAATTTCATCCCAATTTATCCGGGTATGCCCCTTCACCTTATCGGCCTGAATCATCACACTGCCCCGCTGGCGATCCGCGAGCGGGTGGCTATTGCGGCCGATGAAATCAGTAATGCCTTGGCCCGAATCCGTGAATGCGGTGCGGCTAATGAAGCAGCCATTCTGTCGACCTGCAACCGTACGGAGTTGTATGTTGAAGGTGGGTCGGTCGATGCAGTGCTTGACTGGTGGATGCAACATTCCGGCATGAGCCTCGAAGAGGCGCGCCCATTTCTTTATCAGCACACCGAACAGGATGCCGTTCGCCAGGCGCTGCGCGTCGCGGCCGGCCTGGACTCGATGGTGCTAGGTGAGCCACAGATACTGGGGCAGATGAAAGACGCTGCACGTACCGCCGAGCAGGTTGGGGCGCTGGGTAGTCACTTGCACCGACTGTTTCAGCATGCCTTCGCCGTGGCGAAAGAAATCCGTACCAATACGGGCATCGGTGAGAGCGTCGTGTCGATGGCGGCCGCTTCGGTGCACCTGGCCGAGCGGATTTTTGATGATCTGCAAGAACAATCCGTCTTGCTGGTGGGTGCTGGCGACATGATGGAGCTGTGTGCGACCCATTTTGCAGCGGCCAAACCGCGTCGGATGGTCGTGGCGAATCGTACCCTAGAGCGTGCTAATCGCTTGGCCGAGCAGATCCATGGTGAATCGATGCGTCTGTCGGAGATGCCCGAGGCGCTACATCAGTTTGATATTGTTGTTTCCTGTACGGCGAGCTCATTGCCGATTATCGGGCTAGGCATGGTCGAGCGGGCCCTGAAGGCACGCCGCCATCGCCCGATGTTCATGGTGGATCTGGCGGTGCCCAGAGATATCGAGCCTGAAGTGGGCGAGTTGAATGATGTCTTCCACTACACCGTCGATGATCTGGCAGGCATTGTGCAGAGCGGTGTGGCATCGCGTCAGGCGGCCGTGACCGATGCCGAGGCGATTATCGCCAATCGCCTGGGTGAGTATCTTGATTGGCATGCCCGTCGTGCGCATGTGCCGGTGATTCAGTCGCTGCGCGAGACGGCCATGCAGTTGCGGGAACTGGAGCTTGCCCAGGCTAAGCGTCGCCTGCAACGCGGAGAATCGGCCGATGTGGTGCTTGAGCAGATTGCCACACGCTTGATGAACAAATTTTTGCACGGTCCACTCGCAGCTATGAACAAAGCGGATGCGGCCGAACGTGAACACTTGCAGCAGGCGATGCGGCACTTCGTGGCCGTCTGGGAGCGAGATCGCGCCGATTTGGATGATGTGCCATCCATAGGAGACAAGTCATGACCTGGTGGTTGCTTTGCTATGTGGCGCTTGGCCTGGGCTCTGGCTTTATCGCCGGGTTGTTTGGTGTGGGCGGTGGTTTGACCATCGTACCGATTCTGCTGATGCTGTTTAAAGCGCAAGGGTTTCCGGAAGCCGAGCTGATGCATCTGGCGCTGGGTACGGCGATGGCAACGATCGTGGTGACGTCCATCTCCAGTATGCGCGCCCATCATCAGCATGGTGGCGTGCGTTGGGATATCTTCCGCGGCATGGCACCGGGTCTTGTTACCGGTACGCTTGTCGGGAGCCTGTTTGCCAGTAGCGTTCAGACCGACCATCTGGCGATGGCCTTTACGGCGATTGTGTACTGGGCGTCGTTACAGATGCTGCTGGATTTCAAACCCAAACCCACGCGACAGCTGCCCGGGTTTGCCGGCCTGTTGGGCACCGGCGGGGTGATTGGTGGCGTATCGAGTCTGGTCGCGGCGGGCGGTGGTTTTCTGTCGGTGCCTTTTATGGTGCTCTGTAACGTGCCTATCCGCCAAGCTGTGGGCACTTCCGCCGCACTAGGCTTGCCGATTGCTGCGGCCGGTGTGGTCGGCTATATTGTCGGCGGTTGGTCGGTGGCCGGTTTGCCAGGGCCCAACGTCGGATTCGTGTATCTACCAGCCTTCCTGGGGGTAGTGTTGTCGACAATTTTTATGGCCCCGGTGGGTGCCCGCATGGCCCATCGCTTGCCCGTGAAGCAACTCAAGCGCGCATTTGGCGCTATGCTGGCCTTGTTAGCCACCAAAATGCTCTGGACTCTGATCGGTTAGTTCTCTGTGTTTCGCCTGTCTCTGGAGCGCGGGGACGGGTACAATGGCGGCTCGTTGCGGGTGTGGTGAAATTGGTAAACACAGCAGACTTAAAATCTGCCGGCGAATAGCCTTGCCGGTTCAAGTCCGGCCATCCGCACCAATTGATTTGTGTGGCCTATGAAACCCAGCCTTCAAGACAAACTGCGCCAGCTCGCCGAGCGTTTGGAAACGCTGGATCGACGGCTGAGCGAGCCAGATGTACACAACGATCTGGATGAGTTTCGCCGTATCTCCAAGGAGCGTGCCGAGATCGAGCCGGTGGTCGCTCTGTATGTCATTTACTGCCAGCGCATGGCGGATCTGGAAGCGGCCGAGGCGATGCTGTCTGACCCGGATATGAAGGGTTTTGCGCAAGAAGAAATTGCTGCGGTCAAAGCGGATTTGCCCGACCTGGAAAACGAACTACAGACGCTGTTGCTGCCGCGCGACCCGAATGACGACAAGAACGTCATTGTTGAAATCCGTGCCGGTACGGGTGGCGATGAGTCTGCCTTGTTTGCGGGCGATTTGTTCCGCATGTATTCACGCTTTGCCGAGCGTCGTCGTTGGCAGACCGAGCTGATCTCGGCCAGCGACTCCGATCTGGGTGGTTATAAGGAAGTGATCTTCCGTGTGCTCGGGCAGGGGGCGTATTCGGCGCTCAAGTTCGAGTCGGGCGGCCACCGCGTCCAGCGCGTACCTGAAACTGAAACGCAGGGGCGCATTCACACTTCGGCCTGTACCGTGGCGGTGATGCCAGAAGCCGATGCCTTAGAAGCCGTCACGATTAATCCGGCCGACCTACGCATTGATACCTTCCGGGCCTCGGGGGCCGGTGGCCAGCACATCAACAAAACCGATTCGGCCGTGCGCATTACGCATTTGCCGACGGGCACGGTGGTGGAATGCCAGGATGGCCGTTCGCAGCATCAGAACCGTGATCAGGCGATGCGGGTGCTGGTAGCGCGGATTGAAGACCAGCGCCGGCGTGAGCAACACGCCAAGGAAGCCGCGACCCGCAAGAGCCTGATTGGTAGCGGTGACCGTTCCGAGCGCATTCGTACCTATAACTTTCCACAAGGTCGTCTGACCGATCACCGCATTAACCTGACGCTGTACAAGCTGGCGTATCTGATGGATGGAGATCTGGACGAACTCGTGCGGACGCTGGCTGCCGAACACCAGGCTGAACAGCTGGCAGCGCTGGCCGAGCAGGACTAAATCGTGGTGCCAGAAGCGCCTCTGGCAATGAAGGCGGGTATGTCTCGCGCCGACGCGCTACGCTGGGCCGTGCAATCGATCGACCGATTAGATGCGCGGCGCTTGTTACAGCATGTGTCCCAATGTTCTGCGGCGGATCTATTGGCGTACGCCGAAGTACCTTTAACCGCCGAGGCGGCCGGCGCTTTCGAAGCGCTGGTCATGCGCCGCCAACAGGGGGAGCCTGTGGCGTATCTGACCGGCGTCGCGGGCTTTTACGAGGACCTCCTGCAGGTTTCCCCGGCGGTGCTGGTACCGCGCCCGGAAACCGAAGAACTCGTCCGCTGGGCACTGGAGGTGCTCAAAGACCGCGAGAGCCCGCAGATAGCCGACTTGGGTACCGGGAGTGGGGCCATTGCCTTGGCCTTAGCGGGTGCGCGGTCCGATGCCCGAATTCTGGCCATCGATGTCTCGGCCGATGCGGTCGCGGTCGCTACCGCCAATCGGGATCGACTGACGCGCCCCAATGTCGAGATACGTTGCGCCAGCTGGTTAGAGGGTATCCCTACCGTACCTGTGTTTGATCTCATCATCAGTAACCCGCCTTATATCGACGCGTCGGATCCGCATCTGACGGGCGATGGGGTGCGTTTTGAACCGCGTCTGGCCCTCACTGATGGCGGTGATGGCTTGTCGGCCTATGCGGCCATTGCCGCGCAAGCCTTACCGCGCTTGAAGCCGGGCGGCTGGCTGCTGGTGGAGCATGGGCACGACCAGGCAGAAACGATTGCCGCGCTCTGGCGTGCTGCCGGGCTGACAGCGGTGCAGAGTCGACAAGATTTGAGCGGCAACCCGCGCATCACGGCGGGGCAGAAGCCCAGAGCCGATGAGCCTGGCCATGCGTGATTGGTGCTTCTGGCAACAATGGCCACCCTCGTTACGCTGGGCCGTCGGCTTATCCGTGGGCATTCACCTGCTCGTGATTTTGCCGATGGGCTGGCTGTTCTACACGCCGATCGCTATGCCGCAGGCACCCTTGAGCGCCGTACTCAAAGGCCCCGGCGAAGTCGTGCAAGCGGCACGCGCCAACGCCAAGCAATTCGCCCCGGTTTCTGCCGGCGATGCCGCCAAAACCGCCCACAAGCAACCGACCAAGCCGTTGCCCGTCCGCGAAGATGCCAAAATCCGCCAAACGACCAATACCACCCAAGCGGTGGCGGGTGTGGCCCAGGGCGATGCCTCGGCGCAGGCTAACGCCGCCTCACGGGCTGGCGTGGTGGGTGGTGCGCCCGAGTCGGCGCGGGATGGCGTGGAAGCAGATGCGCTTAATCGATACCGTTTAGCTTTGGGGGCGGAGGCTCGCAAGGCGCGCCGTTACCCTGAGGTATCTCGGACGCGGGGGCAGGAAGGTACCGTGGAAGTCTTCGTCCTGTTATCACGGGCTGGCGGCACGCCCGTGGTGCTAGCCGGCAAGAGTAGCGGCTCGGCCACGCTGGATGACGGGGCCTTGGTCATGGTGCGCATGGCGGCAGAACGGACGCCGGTACCTCAGGAGCTGCAGGGCCGGAATCTCAAAATCCCCTTGCGGATCCGCTTCTCGCTCGACGATTTCTGATATCTGTCGCTTTTTTGCGCCAGGTCAAAGAATCAGGGGTTGAAATTCCCGATTTGGCCATGATGTGGTGCAGCAAAGTGTTATAATTCATTGATTTTATTCAGGCGGCATAGCTTGCGGCCCGAATCGCCGGTGCGCCGGACTTGTGGCGCGCCCGACCGTTTTTGCCAATCTAGGAGAGTGTATCCATGTACAACGGACTGATTGATCTGCCCTGGTGGGGTTATATCGTTTACACCCTGATCGTGACCCACATCACGATTGCCGGTGTAACCATCTACCTGCACCGCCATTCGGCGCACCGTGCGCTGGAACTGCACCCGGTCGTGTCGCATTTCTTCCGTTTCTGGCTGTGGCTGACGACCGGTATGGTCACCAAGCAGTGGACCGCCATCCACCGCAAGCACCACGCCAAGTGCGAAACGCCGGAAGATCCGCATAGCCCGCAGATCTTGGGCCTGAAAAAAGTGCTGTGGCAGGGTGCCGAGCTGTATCGTGCCGAAGCCAAGAACGACGAAACCATGAAGCGCTATGGTGCCGGTACGCCGGACGACTGGATGGAGCACCATGTCTACTCGCACTCGGTGATTGGTGTGTCGATCCTGATGATCATCAACCTCATCTTGTTTGGACCGATCGGTCTGACCATCTGGGCCGTCCAGATGGCCTGGATCCCGTTCTGGGCCGCCGGCGTGGTTAACGGTGTCGCGCATTATTACGGCTACCGCAACTTCACCTGCCCAGATGCATCAACCAACCTAGTGCCTTGGGGCATCCTCATCGGTGGTGAAGAGTTGCATAACAATCACCACGCCTTTGGGACCTCGGCCAAGCTGTCGAACAAGTGGTACGAGTTCGATATCGGCTGGCTCTATATCCGTACGCTGGAAACACTGGGTCTGGCCAAGGTGAAGAAGGTTGCGCCACGTCCGAAGCTAGGTGCCGCAGCGGCTGAGGTCAACGAAGAGACGCTGGATGCAGTGATTACCCACCGTTACGACCTGATGACGACCTACGGTAAGGCGATTCGCCACGAGTTTGCCCGCACGTTGGAACATCACAAGCATGACCATTCGCTGGCCGACAAGAAAACGCTGCGCCAAGCATCGCGCTGGGTGGCGGGTGACCTGGATCAGATCCCGGCCGAGTTGCGTCAGCCCGTAGATAGCGTGCTGGCCGAGAGCCCGGCGCTCACCAAGATGTGTACGATGCGTGAGCAGCTGGTCGGCATTTGGGAGAAGACCAATGCCTCGCGTGAGCAGCTAGTGCAGAGCCTTCAAGACTGGTGCAAGCAGGCCGAAGCCTCAGGCGTGCGTGCGTTGGAAGATCTGTCGGTTCGTGTACGCCGCTACGTGATCTAAGATACCTGCAGAAACAAAAACCGCTGGTCAGTGAAAACTGCCCAGCGGTTTTTTTATGTGTGTGCAGTTATTGGCTGAACCGTCATTGCACCAAAGACAAAGCCCACCGCGAAGGGTGGGCTTTGTTGCGTTTGGGACGCGCGCTGCTTACTTCAGCTTGGTTTCCTTATACGCCACGTGCTTGCGAGCTTTCGGGTCGTACTTGGTGATTTCCAGCTTTTCAGGCGTGGTGCGCTTGTTCTTGGTGGTGGTGTAAAAGTGACCAGTACCAGCGCTCGATTCGAGCTTGATCTTTTCACGTCCGCCTTTGGCCATGATGTTCTCCTAGAATTCGGTGGGTGGCTTAGACTTCGCCGCGTGCGCGCAGGTCAGCGAGAACGGTCTCGATGCCCTTCTTGTCGATGAGGCGCAGGCCAGCGGTCGAAACACGCAGGCGCACAAAGCGGTTTTCGGTCTCAACCCAGAAACGACGGTACTGCAGATTCGGCAGGAAGCGACGCTTCGTTTTGTTGTTGGCGTGAGAAACGTTGTTTCCCACCATCGGGCCCTTGCCCGTGACTTGGCAAACGCGTGCCATAGTTGACTCCTGTTATCCCAAACGGAAAGCCGATGATTATAAAGCCGAAAGCGGGTAAAAATCAAGCCCTGAGATGATTTCCCCGTTTTTAGAGCATTCTGGGAGTTTTAGGTGCCCGACGGGCTGATTTAGCCCAGTTTGCCGCGTTCGCTGAAGGAGTAGGGTTCGGCCAGGCCCGCGACGATGAAATGGTCCAAAACCCGTACATCTACAAGCCCCAGGGCCTCTTGCAGCAGATTTGTGAGGTGTTCGTCGGCCCCCGAAGGATCGGCAACGCCGCTGGGGTGGTTATGGGCGAAGATGACCGCGGCGGCGTTGTGATGCAGGGCGCGCCGGACAACCTCCCGCGGGTAAACGCTGGTCTGAGTCAGGGTTCCCCGGAAGAGCTCTTCGCTGGCAATCAGGCGGTTGCGGGCATCTAGCCAGAGGGCATGAAAGACCTCGAATTCCCGGTTGGCGAGGCTCAACTTGAGGTAACGGCGGACATTGTCGACGGAAGAGAGGGAGACGCCTTGTGCCATTTCCTCGCGCAGGGTGCGTCTAGCCAGTTCTAGGACGGCAATGAGCTGCGCAGTCTTGGCGGGTCCCAGGCCCAGTTTCTCTTTAAGTGCTTTGGGTGGGGCGGAAAGCAGGCCGTAGAGACCGCCAAATTCCTGAATTAAGCTGTGGGCTAAGGCGATGGCATCCTGGCCGGGTAAGCCGGTACGCAGCAGAATGGCGACCAATTCGGCATCAGACAGCACATCAGGGCCGCGTTCAAGGAGTTTTTCGCGCGGGCGGTCGCTTTTGGGGCGCTCGGTCAGGGGCATGCGGGTCTCCGCTGGTGAACGTATACATCGTAAATGTGGATAGAATAGCCCAACGCAAGAGCCCGTCGGGGCGCAATTAACAAAAAGGTTTTCTATGTCCGTCTGCGTTCAGACTTCTTCGGATCTGGCCGGTAAAAAAATTCTGCTGGGCATTACCGGTGGTATCGCCGCGTATAAGTGCGCCGAGCTCGTGCGCCTGCTGAAAAAGGCCGGTGCCGACGTCGTGGTCGGCATGACGGATGCTGCGACACGCTTTGTCACACCGCTGACGTTTCAAGCACTTTCCGGTCACCCGGTGGCGGTGGATGCCTGGAACCCAGATCAGGGCAACGGCATGCACCATATCGACCTTACCCGCACGGCGGATCTGATGGTGATTGCGCCAGCCTCGGCTGACTTTATAGCTAAGATCGCGCATGGGCGTGCCGATGATTTGCTCTCGACGCTGGTGCTGGCGCGGGATTGCCCGTTAGCCGTGGCACCGGCCATGAATCGCCAGATGTGGTCGAATCCGGCAACGCAACGCAACGTGGCCCAACTGCGGGCGGATGGTATTGATATCTGGGGGCCGGCGGTCGGTGAGCAGGCTTGTGGCGAAACGGGCGAAGGCCGCATGTTGGAAGCCTGCGAGTTGCTGGAACAGATCATTGCCGCAGTCACGCCCAAGGTGCTGGCAGCGCAGCGCATCGTTATGACCGTAGGCCCCACTTTCGAGCCGCTGGATCCGGTGCGTGGCATTACCAATCGCTCTTCGGGGCAGATGGGCTATGCCATGGCACGGGCCTTTGCGCAGGCCGGTGCCGAGGTCACTTTGGTGAGTGGGCCTGTGAATTTTGTCGCGCCGATGGGCGTGCGCCGTATCGACGTGCTGACCGCAGAAGAAATGCGTCTGGCGGTGATGCGTGAAATCGCTCATGCGACCGTCTTTGTCGGTGTGGCCGCCGTGGCAGACTATCGACCCGTGGAAGTTGCCGAGCATAAGCTGAAAAAAACTGATGACGCGCAGCACGCACGCACGATTGAGCTGACGGCTAACCCAGATATTCTGGCCGAAGTCGCTTCGTTGCCCGCGGGCCCGTATTGCGTAGGTTTTGCCGCCGAGAGCCAAAATCTGGACGAGTACGCAGAAGCGAAGCGTCGTCGTAAAAATCTGCCGTTGATTATCGGTAACCTGGTGGCCGATGGCTTGGGCACCGCAGATAATCAGGTGACGCTGTATGACGACACGGGTCGTCATCCCTTACCGATTTTGCACAAAGCCGAGCTGGCTAAACGCCTGGTGGAAGAATTGGCCAAGCGTCTCAACGCACGCCCCTGATCGAAGGAAGATTGTATGCACCGTATTGATGTTCGAATTCTTGATGCCCGTTTGCACGATACGCCGCCGGTTTACGGCACGGCGGGTGCGGCCGGTCTGGACTTGCGTGCTTGCGTTGACGCGCCGATGACGCTGAAGCCGGGTGAAACGGTTCTGGTGCCATCCGGTATCGCCATTCACCTGGCCGACCCCGGCTTGGCCGCGATGATTCTGCCGCGTTCCGGTCTGGGGCATAAGCATGGCATCGTGCTCGGTAACCTGGTGGGCTTGATTGATTCGGACTACCAAGGTGAGATCAAAGTGTCTCTGTGGAATCGCAGCGATACCGCATTTGAGATTAATCCACTCGATCGGATCGCGCAGTTGGTGGTGTTCCCGGTGTTGCAAGTTTCGATGAATATCGTTGAAGCGTTCACCGAGAGCAGTCGTGCCGAGGGTGGTTTTGGGAGCACCGGTAAACAATAGTGGTATGAACCTCCCTAAAGTACGGTCAACTGCACATCAGGCCTCGATAATTTTTGTCGTGGTGATGGCGGCCTATACGCTGTCGTTTTTCCAGCGCTTTGCCCCGGCGTCAATTGCCCAGGATCTGGCGCTGGCTTTTGACACCACGGCCGCCTCGCTCGGTGTTCTGGCGGCAACGTATTTCTACGTTTATACCTTGATGCAGATTCCAACCGGTGTACTGGTCGACACCCTGGGCCCGCGCCGAATTCTGTTGTTAGGCGGCATCGTTTCATTCGTGGGGAGCCTGTGGTTCGGCTTGGCGAGTGATTTGTCACAGGCACTTATTGGCCGTACGTTGGTGGGTCTGGGTGTCTCAGTGACCTTCATCGCTATGCTCAAGATTATTGCGCTGAGCTTTGAAGAGCATCGTTTTGCATCGCTTACCGGACTGGGCGTTTTTGTCGGCAATATTGGTTCGGTACTGGCCGGCGTGCCGCTCGCATTTGCGGCGACGGAAATCGGTTGGCGCTCTGTCTTTGTCGCGGTCGCCGTGGCGTCACTGCTGTTCGGGTCGATGGCGTGGTGGATGATGCGGCATAGTGCTGCAATGGCGGGTGCCAAGGTTGATCGCACCGTCGTCATTGGTGGATTGTGGTCGGTGATGCGTAACCGTCTGACCTGGGCACCGGCGCTGACCAATCTGGGGATGTGCGGTAGTTACTTCACCTTCGCTGGGTTGTGGGCCATGCCTTATCTCACACAAGTGCATGGTTATGGCCGCAATATCGCGGCCACTCATTTGTCATTGATGTATGCCGGGTTTGCCGTGGGATGCTTGGCACTAGGCATACTGTCAGATCGAATTCGGCAACGTAAGACGATCCTGATCGCGTCTGCCGTGGTTTACACCGGAGTCTGGAGCATCTGGTGGTGGGGTGGCACGCTGGGTGTGACGATGACGATGGGGCTCTTTTTCCTCATGGGTTTCAGTGCCGCGGCGTTTAGCCTGACTTGGGCATGCGCCAAGGAAGTCAACCCGCCACAGTTAGCCGGGATGTCGACATCCATTGCCAACGTGGGTGGCTTCTTTGGTGCGGCGGTCATGCAGCCGCTGGTGGGTTGGCTGATGGACCAAGTATGGGCTGGCACCATGACCAATGGGGTGCGTATCTACAGCCTGGGCGATTTCCGATTTGGATTCTCGATTGTTATTGGCCTGGCGATTTTCGGGCTAGCCGCTGCCTTTTTTGTTCGGGAAACGCGTTGCAAAAACCTTTGGGTCGAAGCGCAGAAGCTGGGCTGACTACAAACCGAAGACCTGTTTCTTTAAGGCAATCACGGCGTTGATGTGTGCTTCCAGCGTGAGATCAATCGGTAACCGTGCCTTGGGGTCATCGTTCAAACGATTGATGTGCTGTAAGCGCCGATATTCACGGTAGGCGGCTTGTACGGCCGATGCCAGATCCTCCGGGATAAGCCCATGTTTGGCTGCGATACCCAGCAAGGCGATATTGCCGAGATTGTCGGTGAGATACGGGTGCTGGTGAGCATGGGCCAGGATTAAATACTGAACGATGAATTCCACATCGATAATGCCGCCGGGGTCCTGTTTTATGTCGAATGTGCCGGGTGCAACTGAACCATGGGCATCAAACATTTTCTGGCGCATGGCCAATACTTCGGTGCGCAGGTTGTTGCTGTCGCGGGGAAGGCAGAGTATGTCTTTGCGCACCTGCTCGAAGCGGGCGCCGAGTTCCGGATCACCTGCTACAAACCGGGCACGGGTTAGCGCCTGATGCTCCCACATCCAGGCTGATTTTTCCTCGTAGTCGCGGAACCCCTCCAGACTAATCGCCAGCATGCCGGAGTCGCCATTCGGGCGTAGACGCGTGTCGATCTCGTACACGATGCCTGATGAGGTTTGCGAAGATAGCCAAGTATTGAGTCGCTGGCCAAGACGCATGTAGGTTTGTGCGGCATCCTGATCGGGATCGTCATAGAGGTAGACCACGTCCAGATCGGAACCGTAGCCCAACTCTTTGCCGCCGAGCTTGCCATAGCCGATGACGGCAAAGTGGGGCGTGTCAGTGTGGCGTTTTGTCAGGTTGCTCCAGACCAGTTTAATGGTGCGATCCAGAATGATGTCGGCGAGCTCGGAGAGAAAGTCGGAGATGCGTTCCAGGCTATGTAACCCGGCCAGATCCTGTACCAGAAGGCGGAATACCTGGGCGTGGTGCATTTCGCGTAGGACGTTCATTTCGACTTCGGTGTCGCCGCGCGCTTCATTCAGGGCGCGATCCAGTTCCTGGCGATAAGCGGCGAAGTCCGTCGCGGCGTCAAGCAACCGTTGATCCAAAAGCTCGTCGAGCAGCAGGGGGTGGCGTGCCAGAAACAAGCCGGCCCAGCTTGAGGCGCCAACCAGATCTGCGACGCGTTGCAGCGCCAAGGGATACTGTTGCAAGAGCGCCAGATAGGCACCGCGGCCGGAGATGGCTTCAAGAAAATCTAACCCGCGCAGAAGCGCTGCATCAGGTGCGGGCGTTTTGGTAGCAAGCTCAATCAGGCTGCACGCGGCAGCATCAAGACGTTCGCGATTAGTTCCGGGAAGCTGCTGGTAGCGGCTTGATTCACGGAAGCGACAGATACGATGGACGAGTTCTTTGCCGTCGTGGTATCCCATCGATTCGAGTAACGTACCCGATTCACCATCGGCACAACTGTTGTGCCAGAGCGCTTGAATCGGCGCGTTATCTTCGCGTTCATTGGGGTCAGAGAAAACCGCCTGGAAATGTTGGCTGACAATGGCGCGATGTGTGCAGAGTTCATCGTAGAGTTCCTGCCAGTCGGCGTAGCCCATGCTCTCTGCCAGCAGCGCGCGGTCCTGCTGCGAATCAGGCAGCATATGCGTTTGCGCATCATCCAGAAATTGCAGTCGATGCTCTAGCCGGCGTAAAAAGACGTAGGCCTCGGTCAACGCGGCGACATCGTCGGTAGCCAGTTGGCCCACCTGACCGAGCCGATCCAGAATCAAAAGCGTCGGACGAATCTGCAAGCTGCTATCGCGGCCGCCGCGAATGAGCTGGAACACCTGTGCGATAAATTCGATTTCACGAATGCCACCCGGTCCGAGCTTGATATGTTCGGTGCGGTCTTTGCGGGTGACTTCCTGTCGGATCTGGGCATGCAGCGCGCGCATGGCGTTGATGGCGCCGAAGTCGAGATATTTACGGAAGACGAAAGGCCGGGCAACGTTATAAATCAGAGCGGGCCCGCAGAGGTCGTCATCCTGATTCATGGTGCGCGATTTGATCCAGGCATATCGCTCCCATTCGCGGCCTTGAGCGATAAAGTAGTTTTCGAGCATGTCGCTAGAGCAGACAAGCGGACCGGAGTCGCCATTCGGCCGCAACCGCATATCGACGCGAAACACCTGGCCATCGGCGGTAGTGTCATTCAGGCTGGCGATGAGCTTTTTACCAAGGCGGGTAAAGAAGTCGTAGTTGTCGATGCGGCCTCCGCCGTCTTCGCGGCCCGTCGTCTCGCCATCTTCTGGGTACACGAAGATGTAATCGACATCGGAAGATACATTCAGCTCGCGGCCGCCGAGTTTGCCCATGCCAACAACGGCCAGGTGTGTTGCCGCACCACTGCTCGGGCTGATCGGCTGCCCGTAACGTCTGGCGAGATCCTTGTGCAGCGTTTCTAGTGAAAATAGCGTGGTGACATCGGCCAAGGTGGTCATGGTCTCGACGATTTCCGCGAGAGAAGCGCCATCCGCAAGGTCGCGCAGCGCTAGATGCGCCATCACCCGTTGGCGAAGGCCGCGAAGGGCACGCTGGAGTTTTTCCTCATCGAGGGCGTTTCCGTCTTCATTGGTCCCGACCTGCTCCTGGAGATAGGCGCGCATTTTCGCTGAACTTACTGGTCGTTGATCATGCTCGCAAAGCCACGCGGCAATATCAGGTCGTGCAGTGAGAAGCAGGGCGACATAACGGCTGTGGCGGCAGGTGTAAGCCAAGCGTGCATCAAAATCTGCCGTAGCCACGGGCGTAACATGGGTGCGGCCGGCGGCGACGATGGGTGACAGCGGAAAAGTTGTATTCATAAACTTCGATGGTTCCGTGCAGGCACTTGCTTTTATGGCGGCCTTGGAAGGCCAGATCAGCTAAAATTGTGTCACTAAGCGTTCGCCCGGTCCAATGGGCGTTTTTCGGGCCAGGTTCCGCCCGCCGATTATTCAGTCCCGGATCTCCTTTGCGCCGTCTCTTTACGCTGTCCTCCGAGCTATTCAGGGTTCCCATCGAGGGCCTGCGGGTGCTCTGCGCAGACCGCCGCTTCCGTTGGGTGGTCATTGGCGTTCTTGGCGTATTGGTGACCGCTTGTGTCACGATTGCTGCGGCATTGCAGTTCTGGCTCTTTCCCCGCGTGAATGATTACCGGGCCGATTTATCACGGCTGGTGGGGCAAGAGCTTGGGGTATCCGTCGATGTCGGTCACATCCACGGCGAATGGTCTTACGTGTACCCGCGATTTGTGCTGGATGACGTCGTGGTGTTTGATGCGTCGCGCCGCCCCGCGGTCGCGTTGAACCAGATTGCCGCGACACTTTCCTGGTGGGATATGTTGACCGGTCGCGTCGGGTTTCGGTCTCTAGCGGTTACGGCCCCATCGCTCGATTTTCGTCGGGACAAATTCGGTAAATACTTTCTGTCCGGCTTGCCGCTGAGCGGCGGCGGTGATTTTCAAGTGGATGCGTTGCTGGACCAGGGTGAACTGGCGCTGCAAAGTAATAAGTTGACCTGGACCGATGCGCAACGCGGAGCGCCAACCCTGGCGTTGCGTGATGTCAGTATTCGTTTACGGACGCGGGACGCAAGGCACCGGCTGGATATTGCGTTTACGCCGCCAGAATCTCTGGGCAGCCCTTTTGCAGCGCGTATGAACTGGATTGGGCGTAGTTTTTCAGACTGGGAACAATGGCAAGTGACAACTGCCCTCAAGGCAAGCTTTGTGGATTTTGCCGCCTGGAAGCCGTGGGTGACGTACCCCGTTAGCCTAGCCCAGGGACGTGCCAAAGTGGATGTGACTTTGGCATCGACCGGGTTTGACCTGACACAGGTCGATGGCAATGTCGGGATTACCGATCTCAATGTGCGACTCGGCCAGTCACTAGACCCGTTGGTGCTGAAGCAGGCCAGATCAGAGATTCAATATAAACGCCGCGACGAAGGCCAACTAACGCAGTTGAAACTCAATGGATTCACGTTTACGGATGGTCAGGGCAACATTGAGCCACCATCGGATTTATTCATTCAGCGCCAGATTCGGGGTGATTTAAGTGAGGGGAATCAGGCGGTAACATTCCGTTCGACCCGGCTGGATCTCGCTCGTGTTCATGCGCTGACAGCGCATTTCCCCCTACCAGACGATGTGCGCAAGGCACTAATCAAGATGCAGCCTGTGGGTGTGTTGCGAGATGTGTCGATCGATGCGCGGTCTCAGGATGGCGCTATTTCCGAATATGAGTTGCGATCTGCTTTTAGTGGGCTGGGTATCCGCACCGAAGATGGTTTGCGGTTTGTGAAGGGTTTGTCCGGCAAGGTGGATCTCACGCACGAGAAGGGTAAGTTGACGCTCGACAGCAAGGACAGTCTGTTAGCGGCACCGGGCATATTGCCCGTTAACCAGGTACCTTTGTCGCAACTGACCGGCCAGATCAGCTGGCAGAAGAATGCCGACAGTATTGGCGTTAAGATCAAGTCGTTGCAGTTACGCAATGAGGATTTACAAGCCGCCGTCAACGGCAGTTGGTCTGGGAAATTCGGCGAGGGGCTGTCTGAGCGTGATCGCGCCGGTGTCATCGACATGAAGATCGTGTTTGATTACGCCAAAACGGAGAGCGGTTGGAAATATGTGCCGCTGAGTGCATCGGCCGATATCTCGACTTGGATGAAAGCTGCAATCAGTGGTGGTTCTCTGTCGGATTTCAGAATCGAAATGGCTGGACCTGTTTGGGACATGCCGTTCGGATCTCCTGCCCCTGGGAGTGCACCAGGCACCAGTGAAGCGTCTGGGGTCGATGGCAAGTTTTATCTTGGTTTTAAAACCAGCGATGTGACAGTCAAGTATGGCGATGGTTATCCGGCATTGAAGAAACTGGATGCCACATTTGCTATGAACCAGAATCAGATCCTGATTACGGCCAATGATGGTTGGATTAACGATATGCGCTTTTCGGCGATCAAGGCCGAAATGGCGGATGTGAATGCCCATGAAAACCATCTGGTGATTTCTGGGCAGGCGCAGGGGCCGACCGAGAGCGCGGTTCGCTTCTTGAAAGAAACACCGGTTGCCGGACATATTCACCATTTTGCCGATGGCATGGAGGCTGCGGGCAATGGCAAGCTGGATCTGACGGTGGACTTGAATCTGCTTGTGCCGTCGGATGTCAAAATTAACGGTAGCTACGATTTTCAAGATAATCGCGTCACGATTCTGGCAGGTGCTCCCCCCGTGACCGCGCTCAATGGCAGCATCCGTTTTACCGAGCAATCACTGAATAGCAATGCGCTGCAGGGTCAGTGGTCGGGGCAGCCTTTAGCCGTGAAGATTGCCTCTGACGACGCTGGAACACGCATCGAGGCAAACGGTCGCGCTAGTGCGGCGGAACTCCGGCAGTTTTATAGCGCACCACTCTTCGACCAGCTTTCGGGGCAAGCCACCTGGGATGCGCGTGTTGTTATCCGCGGTGGCAATGCCGATCTGACACTAACTTCGGACCTCAAGGGACTAACGTCATCGTTATCTGAGCCGTTTAATAAACCGGCCGGAACGGCTATGCCATTGAGTATTTCCCGGCAAAGTCCGACGGTGAAACGGCGGGGTGAAAATGCCGTTGATCAAATCTGGAAGATTTCGCTTGGCAATGCGCTGGGTGGCACGTTAGGCCTTAACAGCCGCGGCCAACTGGTGCGTGGTCGGGTGATTCTGGGCTCGGCTTTGCCGCCGGCGGCTGCCAATTTGCCTGGGATACAGCTGGAATCGCTGCGTCCGGTGGATTTGGATTACTGGATGAAAGTTCTTGGGCTCAATGTGGCGGGCTCTCAACAGGTTAAAGCCAAAACCACGAAGGGGCCCTTGGCGACAACACCGGTGACGATCAAGGCCCCACTGGTGAAAGCTTTCGGACGTAAGTTCCAGGATTTTCGCGTCACTGTCCAACCCGCCAACGACAAGACCGCGATACAACTGTCCAGTCGTGAATTACAGGGCGATCTCGACTGGTATCCGCCGGGCAAAGGCGAGGGTGGTGAGCGTGGTTTGCTGCAAGGACGTTTAAGCCGATTGGATCTGACGGCTGCGACAGATTCACAGTCTGCATCGACGCAAGAGACCCGGTCTGACATCGAGAGTTTGCCGGATCTCGCGTTCCGTGTTGACGAGTTGTACTGGCAGGGCAAGCCGTGGGGCAAGCTGAATTTTCGCGCGCGGAACCAGGCATCGGGATCAGCGCAGTCCTGGCGGATTGATCCGTTGCAGCTAGACGGGGCAGATCTCAAGTTTACCGGGCGTTTGAACTGGGTCCTGCGTAGCAGTGCCTCGACCAAAGGCAACCCGCAGGGCAGTATGACGGCCCTAGATTTCAAAATGCAAAGCCCGCAAGTCGGTAATCTGCTCACCAAGCTCGGTTTCCCTGGCACGGTAAAGCGCGGCACAGCACAACTTGAGGGGCAAGTGAGCTGGCCGGCGAATCCGTTTGCTTTCGATCCGGGCCGTCTATCGGGCAATTATAAGATGAGCGCCAAGAATGGTCAGTTTGTCAAAATGGATCCGGGTGCCGGACGTTTACTCGGTTTGCTCTCACTGCAATCGTTGCCTCAGCGCCTCACGCTGGACTTTCGCGATATTTTCAGCGAAGGCTTGGCCTTTGAAGCGATTGAAGGTCGTTTCGACATTCGCGATGGCGTGATGAAAACCTCGGATCTGGAGATGGATACGCCGGCAGCGCGCGTCTTGATGCGTGGTGAAACCAATCTGGCTGAGCAGACGCAGGATGTGATGGTGGTTGTCCGTCCAGCGATCAGCAACAGCGTGGCGCTTGGCGTTACTGTCCTCAACCCGATCGTGGGTGCTGCCACCTTCGTGACACAAAAGGTGTTGGGCGATCCGTTGAGCAAACTGTTTTCTTACCAGTATCACATCACCGGCACTTGGTCTGATCCACAAGTCGACAAAGAATCGTTGCCGGGTAATGTCGTCAAAGCAGGTAAAGATATTGTGACGGTGCCGGTTGATGCTGCCGCCAAGGTGGGTACTGCGATTTCGGCTACGGTGACGGGCACATCGGATGTCAAACCGACTAGCGACAAACCAGCGGTCGACAAACCAGCGGTCGACAAACCGGCGGGAGAAAAACCGTGACCCCATCGCCAGACGTGATCCGTGTCGCCGCCATACAGATGGTGTCGACGCCGCGTGTGGATGACAACGTCACCGCCGTGCGCCGCCTGGTGGCAGGTGCTGCAGCCGATGGCGCAAAGCTGGTGGTCTTGCCGGAGTTCTTTCCGATGATCGGTGCCTCTGACGAAGCGCGTTTGGCGATTCGCGAGACACCTGGTTCAGGGCCCTTGCAGCAGATGTTGGCCGAAGTGGCCGCAAAGCATGGTGTATGGCTGGTGAGTGGCTCTATCCCGCTGTTGGGTACGGACCCCGCCCGTGCGTTAAATTCCACGCTGGTCTTTGATCCGCAAGGTCGGGAAGTGAGTCGTTACGATAAGATGCATCTCTTCGGCTTCAAAGCCGGGGCTGAAAGCTACGATGAATCGTTGAGCATCGAAGCCGGGTGTGCGCCTGTGGCTTTTGACACCCCATTTGCGCGGATCGGTTTATCGATTTGTTACGACCTGCGTTTTCCGGAATATTTCCGTCAGCTCGGCGAAGTCGATATTCTCATTTTGCCGGCGGCATTTACCGCCACCACGGGCGAGGCGCACTGGGAAGTGTTGCTGCGTGCACGCGCGATTGAAAACCAGTGTTACGTCATTGCCAGCGCCCAAGGCGGCCGACACGAGACCGGGCGAAAGACCTGGGGGCACAGCATGATCATCGACCCCTGGGGTGAGATGCTCAGCGTGTTACCGTCGGGCGAAGGCTGGATCTGCGCCGATTTCAACCGGCAGCGCTTGGAAACCATCCGCCATCGCCTCCCAGCGCTGAAACACCGTAGAATCCGCTGATGACTATTGCTGCCACCCCCGAAAAGACTGTTCAACACAATGCATTGCGTCTTGCCGAAGACGCCTTGCTCGATGCGCATGAATTGACCGTGCCACAAGTGGAGCATGTGCTGGATCATATTCTGGCCGGCCAGGTTGACGATGCGGATATCTATTTCCAGAAAACCCGGGCGGAAGGCTGGAGCCTGGAAGAAGGCATCGTTAAAGCAGGCAGCTTCAGTATTGATCAGGGTGTGGGGGTGCGGGCGATCAGTGGTGAGAAGACGGCGTTTGCGTATTCGGACGATGTCTCGCTGCCTTCATTAAAGTCCGCCAGCACGGCCGTGCGTGAGATTGGCGCGGCCGGCGGCAGGCAAGGCGCGCATCACCCCCTTGTCGCAGCCAGTTCGGACCGCTATTTACCGTTGGATCCGATTGCCTCGTTACCGGCACCCGACAAAGTGGCGTTGCTGGAAAAGCTCGAACATCTGGCGCGTGCGTTAGACCCGCGTGTCAAACAAGTCATGGCGTCGCTCTCGGGCGAATACGATGTGATCATGGTGCAACGGGCCGATGGCCAGCGCGTGGCCGATGTGCGTCCGCTGGTACGTCTAGGGATCACTGTAATCGTTGAACAGAATGGTCGCCGCGAGCAGGGGTACGCCGGCGGTGGCGGTCGTACCGATTACAGTTACTTTACGGAAGATGTGCTGAAGCGCTACGCGCAAGAAGCGGTGCATCAAGCCGTGATAAATCTCGATGCGCGACCAGCGCCGGCCGGCCAGATGCCGGTGGTATTAGGTCCGGGCTGGCCGGGAATTCTGTTGCATGAAGCGATTGGTCATGGGTTAGAAGGTGATTTCAATCGCAAGGGCAGTTCGGCGTTCGCCAATCGCATTGGCGAACGGGTTGCGGCACCGGGCGTGACCGTTGTGGATGACGGCACACTCTCGGGTCGCCGCGGCTCGCTGAATGTGGACGACGAAGGTACCCCTGCCCAAAAAACCGTACTTATTGAAGATGGCATCCTCAAAGGTTACATTCAAGATACGCATAACGCGCGTTTGATGGGCGTCGCGCCGACGGGCAATGGGCGTCGCGAATCGTACGCCCATCTGCCGTTGCCGCGTATGACCAACACGTACATGTTGCCGGGTCAGATGGATCCGCAGGAAATTGTGGCATCGATTGACCGCGGCATTTATGCGGTGAACTTCGGCGGCGGTCAGGTGGACATCACAAACGGTAAATTTGTCTTTTCGATGTCGGAAGCCTACTGGGTAGAAAACGGTCAGATCCAGTACCCGATTAAGGGTGCCACGCTCATCGGGAACGGTCCGGATGCACTGACGCGCGTGAGCATGGTCGGGAATGATCTGTCGCTGGATTCTGGCGTAGGCACCTGTGGCAAAGAGGGCCAGAGCGTCCCCGTAGGCGTGGGGCAGCCGACGCTGCGTATTGACGGATTAACCGTGGGTGGCACGGGTTCGGCTTAAGTGCTGCTAGCGCTTTTTCCGTGTCCGTTTGAGTGCCGGATTGGTTAGCGAAGGTCGGGTGGCGTAGCAAAAAGCTAGCACGCTGACAAAAAACGTCGTGGACAGAATCGTTTCTACTGCACCTAGCATCTGGCTTAATCCGGTATCACTCGTTGCGCGCACCAGACCTTCGCACAGATAAAGCAGAATCAGCAGCGACGACCACTGATACGCATAGCGCTTTCCCTTGAGCAGCCCCGGTAACGGCAGTAGCAGCGGTAGCGCCTTGAGCATAAGCCAGGATCCACCGGGCCGGATCGGCGCGAGCCAACGCTCCCATGCCAGCGACAGCAAAATCAGTGCGAGGCAGGAAACAACCGCCACCAAGCGATAACGGCGAATAGCTCGCTCATTGAGCACGGGCATTGGTGTTGTCATGCTGCTGAGGTTTGCAGTTTCACAACGGTTTCGGCGAGGCGTTTGCCCAGAGCTTTTGCCAATGCCAGTTCGTCTGCCGTTAGCGCCGGATCACCGTTCATGCCCGAAACGTGGCTGGCACCGTAAGGTGTGCCGCCCGAGTGCGTGGACGATAGCTCGGGGTGGCTGTAGGGCAGCCCCATGAGCAACATCCCGTGATGCAGCAGGGGCAGCATCATGCTCAATAACGTGGTTTCGTTGCCGCCATGCATGCTGCCGGAAGACGTGAAAACCGCTGCAGGTTTACCGATCAGTTCACCAGAAAGCCAAGCCGCGATCGTGCTGTCCCAGAAATATTTCATCGGCGCGGCCATATTGCCAAAGCGCACAGGGCTACCGAGGGCCAGGCCGGCGCAATCGCTCAGATCCTGCAGCGTGACATAAGGCGCGCCTTGTGCCGGCACATCGGATTCGGTCGACTCGCACACCGTGCTGATGCGGGGCACGGTGCGTAGTATCGCTTCGGCTCCGGAAATGGTGTCGATTCCCCGTGCAATTGCGTGTGCTAACGCCTCGACCGAGCCTTTCTGGCTGTAATAGAGAACAAGAATTTTGTGCATATCGTATGATACCTGCCAAGACCATGCCTCTGCACGCACTCGCCCATCGCCTCCGTTTAGCACTCCGATTGCTGCGCCTGAAAGCGCAGCCCGTTGTGGCGTTGCTGAGCCGTATCCGGGCGGATGAGTTGGACGTCGTCGCTGCCTGGCTGGCTTACACCACGCTGTTGTCGCTGGTACCCCTTGTAGCGCTCGTGCTGGTGATTGCCAATTATGTTCCGGGCTTTGCAGAAGTTCATGCGGCGTTTGATCAATTGCTGGTGACGTACCTCTTGCCCGAAAAAGCCGGCACGCTCATCGCCAATTACACGCTGACTTTTTCGGCCAATGCCACCCAGTTCACGGTGGTGGGTATTGGTTTTCTGTTGGTCGTGGTGTGGGCCATGTTCTGGGCAATTGAGCAGGCATTCAATCGCATCTGGCGTTTAGCGCCGGATCGGCGCTTTATCCACCGGTTAGGTCATTATTTGTTACTGCTGTTGATTGTGCCGGTCGTACTCGGCATGGGCTTCGCGGGCGTGATGTGGGCAATCTCTTTGTCCTTGGGCTTTTTCACCGAGCTGCAGGCGATCCGCAAATTTATGTCCGGCACCGTTGCCATGTGCACACTGACCGCCTTTATGGCGTGGCTCAATTACGTGTTGCCTAATTGTCACGTTAGGATTCGCCATGCGCTGATCGGCGGGCTCTTTGGTGCTGCAGGCATTGTGTTATTGCAATGGGCCTTCGGGGTCTACGTGCAACAGTTTTCAAGCTATGCCGCTGTTTATGGCGCGTTTTCGATCCTGCCAGTGTTTTTGCTTTGGCTCTATCTCTGCTGGCTCATGGTGTTGCTGGGCTGCGTGGTGACCGCCGAACTATCCGGATCGTCAGGCCGTCGGTTGCCGTTGGGTTACGGCGGTGCCAATCATGGCTTTTAGCGTTGGGTGCGCTCTGTCATAATGCGCACCGATAAGACTGTTTGCCCGGAGCTTGTATGACCACCCCTACGACCGACCTGCGTTCCCAGATTCAAGTGCCGCGCGAGGAGCGCTTGATCGTAGCGCTAGATGTTGCAGACCCGGCCGAAGCCCGTGCACTGGTTGAGCGGTTGGGTGATAGCGTTCGGTTTTACAAGGTCGGGATGGAACTTTTTATGGCCGGCGGCTATTTCGAGCTGATTGATTGGTTGGGCGCCCAGGGCAAGAAAGTTTTTGTGGACCTCAAGTTTTTTGACGTGCCTGAAACGGTGCGTTCGGCGATCCGAGCGCTGGCCAAGCGCAACGTGGCGTTTGCGACTATCCACGGTAATCAGGCCATCATGGAAGCGGCTGGCAAGGAAAAGGGCAGCCTCAAGGTGTTGGCGGTCACCGCGCTGACTAGCCTGGACCGGGGAGACCTGGACGATCTGGGTTTCGAGTGCGACGTCAGCCAGTTGGTGCTGTCGCGCGCGCGCCGCTCGCTGGAGGCCGGTTGCGACGGCATTATTTCCTCGGGCCTCGAAGCGCCGCTCATCCGCAAGGAACTGGGGCCGCGCATCATGGTGGTGACGCCGGGGATCCGCCCGGTCGAAAACCGCGTTGAAGACGACCAGAAACGTACTGTGGATGTGGCGCAGGCCTTCCGTAATGGGGCCGATTACATTGTCATGGGGCGTCCGATTCGGGGTGCCGCCGACCCCAAAGCCGCAGCAGAGGCCGTGCAGGCCAGCATCGCATCGGTTTTTGCCGCCTGAATCGCCGGCTCCAGATAAATACTGGAAAGTATTGGCGTTTTTAGGTTTCCTGCTGTACAATCTGCGGTTTTTCTCTGTCCGGAACTGTCCGTATGGTCGTTATTCGTCTTTCTCGTGGTGGCGCAAAGAAGCGCCCGTTCTATACCGTCGTCGTTGCTGATTCGCGCACCCGTCGCGATGGCCGCTTTGTCGAGCGCCTCGGTTTCTATAACCCGGTTGCTTCTGGTTCGGCTGAAGAGCTGCGCCTGGACATGGAACGCCTGGCATACTGGAAGAGCGTAGGCGCTCAGGTATCGCCGCGTGTTGCACTGCTGGCCAAGGGCTACGCTGCCAAGATTGCAGCCTAAGTCGGTCAAGATTGACGACGCAGCGCTCTCGCGTTGCGTCGTACTCGGCCGCATCGGTGCGGCTTATGGCATCAAGGGCTGGTTTCATCTGCACCCCTTTGCCGATGACCCGGAACGTTGGCTTGAACTGCCAACCTGGTGGGTCTCTCAGAGTGAACCTGATTCAGAAGGCTTGGCGTCTTGGCACGCTGTTAAGCCTACAGAGATGCGTGCGCACGGCGACGGTATCGTTGCTCAGCTGGTCGAAACACCGGATCGCACAGCGGCGGAAGCCCTGCGTGGTTTTTGGATCGGTGCCCCACGTGACTTATTGCCTGAACCGGAGTCCGAAGTCTATTATTGGGCGGATCTGGTCGGTTTGCCTGTCATCAATACCCAGAACGAATTGCTCGGTATCGTTGATCGCCTGATTGAAACCGGTGCCAATGCCGTACTCATCGTCAAAGACCCTGCGACGCCGCAGGCGCAAGAACGCCTCATTCCCTTTGTCGGTGAGATCGTCAAAGAGATCGTCAAACCGACAGCAGACCAAGATGGTCGCATCATCGCCGACTGGGGCCTGGACTGGTAAAGCTTAGGGTCACTCTGTGAAATTTGCTGCGGTCACCATCTTTCCGGAAATGTTCGAAGCAATTACCCGCTTCGGTATCTCTCGTCGCGCTTTTGAGAATGGCATCGCTACGCTGGATGCGGTGAATCCGCGCGACTTCGCTACTAACCAATACAAGACCATCGACGACCGGCCCTTTGGCGGCGGCCCCGGCATGGTGATGACGCCAGAGCCGTTGGAAAAAGCGATCGATGCGGCCCGTCAGTTGGTGGGCGGCAGCAGCAGTAAAGTCGTCTACCTGTCGCCACAAGGCCGACCACTGACTGATAGCCTGGTCCGGGAGCTGGCCACCCAGGCATCATTGGTGTTGCTCTGCGGGCGCTATGAGGGTGTCGATGAGCGCGTGATTCAGCGCCAGGTCGACCTGGAGGTCTCTATCGGTGATTTTGTGGTCTCGGGCGGTGAATTGCCGGCCATGATGCTCATCGATGCCATTTTGCGCACGCTGCCGGGAGTGCTGAACGATGCCCAGTCGGCCGAAGAAGACTCATTTGCTACAGGGCTACTCGATTGTTCCCATTACACCCGGCCCGAGCACTACGAAGGGATGAGCGTCCCGGAGGTGCTTTTATCCGGAAATCATGAGAGAATACGCGCTTGGCGTTTGGCCGAGTCCCTCAAACGGACCCGAGATCGACGGCCGGATTTGCTGGAAGGTCGAGCTTTCAGCAAGGAAGAAATGCAACTACTCAAAAAACTCGAGCAATCGGGCGAGTAGCTCTGCAGTCGTAACAACAAGGAGATCAACGACATGAATCTGATTCAACAACTCGAACAGGAAGAAATCGCCCGCGTTAGCGAAGGCAAAACCATTCCCGCATTCGCCCCAGGTGACACCGTGGTTGTGCAAGTGAAGGTCAAGGAAGGTTCGCGTGAGCGTCTGCAGGCATACGAAGGCGTTGTTATCGCCAAGCGTAACCGCGGTCTGAATTCCAATTTCATCGTGCGCAAGATTTCGTCGGGTGAAGGCGTGGAACGTACGTTCCAGACCTACTCGCCGCTGGTTGCCTCGATCGAACTGAAGCGTCGCGGTGATGTCCGTCGCGCCAAGCTGTACTACCTGCGTGAGCGTTCGGGTAAGTCGGCTCGCATCAAAGAAAAACTGGAGCGCAAGGCGACTGCCTAAGTCGTTTAGTGAACCCAGTAAAAAAGCCACCCACGGGTGGCTTTTTCTTCGTCTGCGTTTGAGTGATTAGGTGCTGGGGCGTACCCACTCGATTAAGGCATAGGCCGAGTGGTTATGAATCGACTCGAAGTTCTCCGATTCCACCGAGTAAGCATCAATCCGCTTATCTGCGTTGAGACGCGCGGCGACGTCACGCACCATGTCTTCCACAAATTTCGGGTTATCGTAAGCGCGTTCGGTCACATACTTTTCATCCGGTCGCTTGAGCAGGCCAAAGACCTCGCAAGAGGCTTCCTTTTCGATGAGGGCAACGATCTCCTCGATCCAGATGTAATCCTTCGATTTGACGGTCACGGTGACGTGCGAGCGCTGGTTGTGCGCGCCGCGTTCCGAGATTTCCTTGGAACAGGGGCATAGGCTGGTGACGGGCACGATGACTTTGACCGCCACACAGATATCATCACCGTTAATGTCGCCAATCAGCGCCACGTCGTAATCCATCAGGCTTTCTACGCCGGACACGGGTGCCGCCTTGTTGATGAAGTACGGGAAACTCATTTCGATATGGCCGGTTTCGGCTTCCAGGCGTTGCACCATCTCCTGGAGCATGACTGGGAAGTTCTCGACCGAAATCTCGCGCGATTGATTGTTCAGGATGTCGACAAAGCGCGACATGTGCGTGCCTTTGAAATTATGCGGCAGGCCGACATACATATTGAAGTTGGCGATCGTGTGCTGCACGCCTTCGGCTTTATCGGCCACTACGATAGGGTGACGGATCGATTTAATGCCAACCTTGTTGATGGCGATCTGACGGCTATCGGCCGACGATTGCACATCCGGCATGCCGGCAACGCTTTTTTTCTCTTGGGTCATGGTGATTTTCTAGTTTTGGGTTTGTTCAATGAACTTCTGGATACGACGCTGCAGAGACTCTATATCGAGACCGGCAGATTTGTATAGGTTGGTGGTGTCACCGTGCTCGATAAAGGTATCGGGTAAGCCGATGCGTAGACAAGGGCGGTGCAGATTTAGTGACTGCAACGCGCGTTCAACCTCGCTACCGGCACCGCCAGCCACCGCATTTTCTTCAAAGGTCACGATCAGACCATGCGATTTGGCCACATTTTCGAGTAATGCCAGATCCAAAGGCTTGGCAAAGCGCATGTTGGCAACTGTGGCGTTAAACGCTTCGCTCAGCGTTTCGGCGCTAGAGAGCAGGTTACCGAAAGCTAGGAACGCAATCTTTTGCCCTTGGCGGGTAATCTCGCCTTTGCCAATGGGTAGTGATTCTAAGTCCATGCCGGGGACGCTGCCCGTGCCGCTGCCACGTGGGTAGCGCACCAGTGCAGGGCCGGGATATTCGTAGCAGCTGGTCAACAGCTGACGACATTCGCGTTCATTGGCCGGCGTAGCGATCACCATGTTCGGGATGCACAGTGCATAGGACAGATCGAATGCGCCATGGTGCGTCGGGCCATCGGCACCGACGAGGCCGGCACGATCTACCGCAAAGGTCACATCGAGATTCTGAAGCGCGACATCGTGCACCAGTTGGTCGTAACCGCGTTGCAGGAAGGTCGAATAAATCGCGACCACAGGTTTCAGGCCTTCGCAGGCCATGCCGGCCGCCAACGTGACGGCATGCTGTTCGGCAATGGCCACGTCGTAGTAACGATTCGGGTAACGTTCCGCATAGCCCACCATGCCGGAGCCTTCACGCATGGCCGGCGTAATGGCCACCAGCTTCGGGTCGACAGCGGCCATATCGCATAGCCAATCACCAAAGACTTGAGTGTAAGTGAGTGCAGAAGCGCCCTTGGCCTTCGCACTATCGAGTCCTTGGGTTGTTTCAAACTTGGTGACGCCGTGATAGAGAATCGGGTCTTCTTCCGCCAGTTTATAACCCTGGCCCTTGCGGGTAACGATATGCAGGAAACGGGGGCCGGGCAGTTGCTTCAGGTTCTGCAGTGTGGGAATCAGCGCATCCAGGTCGTGACCATCGATCGGACCGTAATAGTGGAAACCGAACTCCTCGAACAGCGTGCCAGGATTGATCATGCCTTTGACGTGTTCTTCAGCACGCTTGGCAAAATCGAGCAGGCTCTGCGATACGCCGAGGACTTTTTCCGCCCCCTTTTTGGCAGCGTTGTACAACTTGCCGGAGGTGAGCCGGGTCAGATAGTTGTATAGCGCGCCTACAGGTGGGGAGATCGACATCTCGTTGTCGTTGAGGATAACCAGGAGATTGGCATTGGCAACACCGGCGTTGTTGAGCGCCTCAAAAGCTTGGCCGGCGCTCATGGCACCATCACCGATGATGGCGACGACCTGGCGTTGTTCGCCTTTCTGTTTGGCAGCCAGCGCCATGCCCAGCGCCGCTGAGATTGACGTGGACGAGTGGCCGACGCCGAAGGTGTCGTATGGGCTTTCGGAGCGTTTCGGAAAGCCGGCCAGTCCGTTGAACTGGCGCAAAGTGCCCATGCGCTCGCGGCGCCCCGTTAGAATCTTGTGCGGATACGTCTGGTGACCGACGTCCCAGACCAGACGGTCTTCCGGCGTGTCAAAGACGGAGTGCAGGGCGACGGTCAGTTCAACGGTGCCGAGATTGGAGGACAAGTGACCACCAGTCTGCGATACCGACTCCAGAAGGAATTGACGCAGCTCCTGGCTGACTTGCCCCAGCTGCTCACGCGATAGCTTACGCAGATCGGCGGGGGAATTGATTTCGGAAAGTAGCGATACGGACATCGGTGTGCAATCAGTGGGTGCGCTGGACAATTTCCAGAGCGATTTCTTTGAGACGATTAGCGCGTGCGTCTAGGGGGCCGATCAGTTGCTGCGCTTGATCGAGCAGATCGTTAGCAAAGGAACGAGCGCCAGAGAGCCCCATGAGGCTTACGTAAGTTGGCTTGTCGCTAGCCGCATCTTTGCCGGCGGTTTTGCCGAGGACATCGGTACTGGCTGTGCAATCGAGAATGTCGTCGACGACCTGAAACAACAGTCCCAGCGCTTTGCCAAAGCGGTCGAGAAGTTCGAGCTCCTTGGAAGAAAGCGATTCGCCGGACAGGCCACCCATGCGAATGGCTGCGCGAATGAGGGCACCCGTTTTGAGGATATGCATTTGCTCAAGCTGTGCGGCATCGAGTTGTTTGCCCACAGCGGCGAGGTCGATGGCCTGCCCTCCCGCCATGCCGGCAGCACCAGCGGCATGCGCCAGTGTGCTGATTAAAGCGTTGACGGTGGGTGGTTGCAGCGGTGCATTCGCCAACGTGACGAAGGCTTGGGTTTGCAAAGCATCGCCCACCAGCAGTGCGGTGGCTTCGTCGTATTGCACATGGCAGGTTGGCTGGCCGCGGCGCAGCGTATCGTCATCCATACAGGGCATGTCGTCATGCACCAGCGAATAGACGTGGATCATTTCGACGGCAGCGGCGCAGAAATCGAGAGCCTCTGGTCTTGCGCCGGCGGCTTCCCCGGCCGCATACACCAGGATTGGGCGGAGTCGTTTGCCGCCATTCAGACAGGCGTAGCGCATGGCTTCGTGCAAGCGTTGCGGGGCGTGACTAGCGAGCGGCAGGTGTCGGTCAAGCGCGGTAGTCGTGCGCTCCCGGATGGCCTGCATCCAGCCGTTAAAACTCATGCCTTCCCCGTGGGCGTAAAGTCGCTGAGTCGTTCGCCATCGAATTGTTGAATACGTTGCTCGGCATCGCGCAACAGTGTTGTGCAGCGGGCAATCAATTGTTGACCGCGTTGGTAACTCTGCAAGGTTTCTTCCAGCGGCAGGCGGTTGTTTTCCACGGCCTGAATCAGTTGCTCTAGCTCGGCCATGGCTTCTTCAAAGCCCAACGCATCTATCGCGGCGGGTGCATTATTGGCGGTACTGGTGGCGGATTTACGAGGAGGCATGAGACTCACGCAATGCGGTATCGATAGGTGTCGTTTTGGGCGGCACTAAAACCTTGAAATCTAACTGATTTGGGGCTTCCGGTCAATTTGGCAGCGGGGTACAATGGCGAGCTTTTCTATTCATATGATCGTGTGCGGAGGATCAGGGGATGTCAGCCTTTGACTCGCCCAAATCACTGTTAGCAGCGCGCACCCAGTTGCCGGTTTCCTGGTATTCCAGTGAAGAACTGCTTGCCTTGGAGAAAAAGGTTTTCTTCGAGCAGGGTCCAGGCTACGTGGGGCATGAACTCATGGTTTCTCATGAGGGGGCTTACCGTACCTTGGAAATCAAAGATCACGGTGCCATGCTGGTGAATCAGGGCGGCCAGATTGACCTCATGTCCAACGTTTGCCGCCATCGTCAGGCGCTCATGCTAGATGGCACCGGCACCTTGGGCAGCCATATCGTGTGCCCGCTGCACCACTGGACTTATGATCGGCTCGGTAGCCTGGTTGGTGCCCCGCATTTTCCGGAAAACCCCTGTCTTAACCTGCAGCGTTCATCGCTTCAAAACTGGCACGGTCTGCTTTTCGAGGGGCAGCGCGATATCCGCAAAGACTTGGCCGGCATGGATCTGGCGCAGACCTTCGATTTCACAGGATACAAGCTCGACAAGGTTGTAGTGCATGAGTGCAACTACAACTGGAAAACCTTTATCGAGGTGTATCTGGAGGACTACCACGTCGCGCCCTTCCATCCTGGGCTGGGTGGTTTCGTGAACTGTGACGAGTTAACCTGGCAATTTAGTGACTGGTATTCGATCCAGCGCGTTGGCATCACATCGCTGGCTAAACCTGGTTCGGCCACTTACGCGAAATGGCACGAGCAGGTGCTGAGTCAGTACAAGCATCTGGGCATCAACCCGGCGCATGGCGCTGTTTGGCTGACGTATTACCCGAACATCATGGTCGAGTGGTATCCCCATGTGCTGGTGGTATCAACCCTGCATCCGCAAGGCGTCGACAAAACGCTGAATATTGTTGAGTTTTACTATCCCGAAGAAATCGTCGAGTTCGAGCGCGAGTTTATCGAAGCCGAACAAGCCGCCTATATGGAAACGGCAATCGAAGATGATGAGATTGGAGAACGCATGGATCGTGGACGTCTGGCGCTCATGCGCGCGGGTCGTAACGAGGTTGGCCCATATCAGTCACCTATGGAAGACGGGATGTTGCACTTCCACGAGTTCTATCGCCGTCGGTTGGCCGATCAGCTCAAGCCCTTTGGCGGCTGAGCGCCCCGAGTGACCGAAAAAGCGTACCCTCGAGCTGGCTTGCAGTCCTTGTGGATGGTGGTTGCCGGTCTTTTGTTCGGCTGTATGGGTGTGTGCGTCAAGTTCTCGGCCGAGCGCAACGATTCCGGTGAAATTGTGCTTTGGCGTTGCGCAGTGGCTTTGCTGGTCATCTCCGGCGTAATGCTACTGCGGCGTCAAAGCCCAGGAACGCGACATCTGAAGAGCCATGCATTCCGCTCGCTTTCGGGATTCTCGGCGCTCTTCCTTTATTTCTATGCGATCACGCAGTTGCCTTTGGCGACGGCAGTGACGCTGAATTACACCTCGCCGATCTTTTTTGTGATCTGGCAGATCGTGCTGCGCGGATTTCGCCCAACGCGATTGGCCTGGATTGCAGTACTCCTCGGATTCTGTGGCGTGACTTTGCTGCTGCGCCCATCGATCGACGGCGATAATCTCTTCGGTGCCGTGCTAGGACTCATTTCCGGTGGGCTGGCTGGTCTTGCGTACTTTCACATCAAGCAATTGGGCGCGCTCGGCGAACCGGAGTGGCGCACGGTGTTTTATTTTTCCTTGTTTTCAGCGGTGGGCGCAGCGGCCTGGGTCAGTTGGCACGGATTTCATTGGCCTGAACCCACCGACATGTTGTGGTTAGTTGGGGCGGGTTTGTTTGCCACGGGTGCCCAGTTAGCGCTCACTCGCGCGTATCGACGCGGCAAAACGGTTTTTTCCAATGCGTTGGCCTACACAACCGTGATCTTCGCCAGCGTGTTCGGCTGGATGTTTTTTGGCGAACGCATTGATGCGCTGGGTTGGGCGTCGATTGGGCTGATTGTTTTGAGTGGCGTGATCGCTTCACGAGTGCGATTGCAACCGGATGTACAACGCAATGCCCATAGGGTCTGATTCTCGCCTATAATGCCGTCACAGTTGACCTGGGCCCCCATAGCATGAAGGTCGTGCAGTTGATTTGTAATCATCAGGCGTTGGTTCGATTCCGACTGGGGGCACCAAAATAAACGACGCCGATGGACCAATAAATGTCGGAACATAAAGAATCGTCGCATTGGCACCTCGGGTCGGAAATACGCAATGTATTGCACCTGACAGTGTATTTCGGCGTGTGGTTTACCGCGCTCAATCTTCTCCTGCACGAAACTGAAGGTCGCCATGGCCTGCCCCTGGAGGCTTGGGGTTTTGCCTGGATCAAGGCGGCGATTTGTGCCAAGTTTTTGCTTATCGGCCAGCTACTGGTGCCCATGCCCGACGTGAACAAAACCCGCTTGTGGTCACCGATCTTGCCGCGATCGCTCATCTATTTGCTGATCGTGGTAGTACTAAGCTTTGTTGAAGAGGGTGTACGTGGCGCGATGCATGGAGAATCGTTTGTTCATGCTATGGCCGGCTTTGGCGGTGGCAATCCGCTCCATGTTTTCGCATTGGCATGGGTGTACTGGCTCATGCTTGTGCCGTATCTGGTGATTGCGGGTCTGCTGGCTGCACCAATGGCTAGCGAATAAATCGAGGACATTATGACGGCGATTATGGTGTGTAACCCCAAGGGGGGTTGCGGTAAAACAACCTTGGCGACCAATTTGGCAGGGTGGGCAGCAAGCCAAGGGAAGAGCGTGACGTTGTGCGACCTCGATCGCCAGCAGTCGTCGTTGCGTTGGATGTCGTTTCGCGAAGAGTCGCTGCCGCCAGTGAATGGGTTTTTCGGGGGCGGTCAGCTGATGGCTTCGCTACCCAAGGGCGCAGACGTGACGGTCATTGATGCGCCGGCGGGTCTGCAGGGCTACAAGCTCAGCGACTACTTCCGCCTGGTGGATCGCGCGATCATTCCGGTGGTGCCGTCAGTCTTTGATATGGCCGCTACTGAAGACTTTCTGAACAGCTTGCGCAATGACCTGCGTGGCCAACGTGACAAGGTGGGTATCGTGGCGATGCGGGTAGATCCGCGAACTCGAGCCGCCGTGATGCTGGAAGAATTTTTGCAGCACTTTGACCTGCCGATCCTGGCGTACATTCGACCGACCTCGAATTATGTGAATGCCGCCGCATCGGGTCGTACGATCTTTGATCCGCCGCGCTCGCGCCATGGCAGAGACCTGGAACAGTGGGCACCCCTATTAAAGTGGCTTGAAAAGTAGGGAAGTGACCCTATCTCCGTGGGTGTCAAACTGAGATAGTTCTTGACAAAGGTTTATGGAGCCTGCATAATGCTTGGCTTCTCGGACGCGGGGTGGAGCAGTCTGGCAGCTCGTCGGGCTCATAACCCGAAGGTCACAGGTTCAAATCCTGTCCCCGCAACCAACACTTTGTGTGACGGTAATTCGAGATGAAGTCTTGACAGCTTCTGAAATAAGTTGCTATAGTCTCGCTTCTCTGCTGACGGGGCCTTTGGTTTTGTTGGTAGACCTGATCTTTAAAAACATAGACAACCGATAGGTGTGGGTGTTTGCTTGACGGAGACAGAACTTCGGTTCTGCTCAAGAGTTAAGTAGTGCACTTACGCCTAAGGATAGAAATATCCGTCAAGCGTGAGTTTTAAACAGGAATTAAACTAAAGAGTTTGATCCTGGCTCAGATTGAACGCTGGCGGCATGCCTTACACATGCAAGTCGAACGGCAGCACGGGTGCTTGCACCTGGTGGCGAGTGGCGAACGGGTGAGTAATACATCGGAACGTACCTTATCGTGGGGGATAACGCAGCGAAAGCTGTGCTAATACCGCATACGCCCTGAGGGGGAAAGCGGGGGATCGAAAGACCTCGCGCGATTAGAGCGGCCGATGCCTGATTAGCTTGTTGGTGGGGTAAAAGCCCACCAAGGCGACGATCAGTAGCTGGTCTGAGAGGACGATCAGCCACACTGGGACTGAGACACGGCCCAGACTCCTACGGGAGGCAGCAGTG
>CALKUR010000066.1 GCA_937996725.1 uncultured Dechloromonas sp.
CCCACCGCATGATCACACTGAAGAACCTGACCCTGCGCCGCGGCGCACGGGTGCTGATTGATGACGCCTCTTGTGTCATCAACCCCGGCGAACGTGTCGGCCTCGTTGGCCGCAATGGTGCTGGCAAATCAACCTTGTTTGCTTTACTGAACGGCACCCTGCACGAAGACCGTGGGGACTTTGTCATTCCCACACAATGGCGCATGGCGCAGGTAGCGCAGGACATGCCGGAGACCGAGGACAGCGCGACGCGCTTTGTCATTGAAGGTGACTCGCGTCTGGTGGAGGCCGAAGCGGAAGTTACCGCCGCTGAGGCCAGCGGTGATGGGGAACGGATGGCCTACGCCTATACGCATCTCAATGATGTCGGCGCGCATGATGCTCAGGCGCGTGCCCAAGCATTGATTCTAGGGCTCGGCTTTAAACCTAGTGAACTCGACAAGCCAGTCAACAGTTTCTCTGGTGGTTGGCGTATGCGCCTGCAACTCGCCCGCGCGCTGATGTGCCCTTCCGACCTATTGCTGCTCGATGAACCAACCAACCACTTGGATCTTGATGCGCTCGTCTGGCTAGAAGCCTGGCTCAAGCGCTACCCGGGCACGCTGATCGTGATTAGCCATGACCGTGAATTTCTCGACGCCATCACCAACGTCACGATTCACATCGACCACGGCAAACTCGTGCGCTACGGCGGCAACTACAGCGCCTTTGAAGATTTACGGGCCGAGCAGCTTTCGATTCAACAGGCCTCTTTCGCCAAACAGCAAGACAAAATCGCGCATCTGCAGTCATTCATCAATCGTTTCAAAGCCAAAGCCAGCAAAGCCAAGCAGGCGCAGAGCCGCGTCAAGGCGCTGGAACGCATGGAGAAGATCGCACCCGTGCTGGCCGATGCCGAATTCAGCTTTGCCTTTGAAGAGCCGGGTTCACTGCCCAACCCCATGCTGGCTATGGAAGATGCTGCCTTCGGTTACCCGCCGCCGGCCGATGCCCCACCCGGCGCATCACCGACCATCATCGTGCAGCATGCCAATCGTTCGGTGCTGGCCGGCCAACGGATCGGTATTCTCGGTGCCAACGGCCAGGGCAAGTCAACGGTCGTTAAAACCATCGCCAAGGATTTAAAAGTACAGGGCGGCATCGTCACCGAAGGACGCGGCCTGACCATCGGCTACTTCGCGCAGCAGGAACTCGACGTGTTGTCGGCCGACAGCTCGCCCATGGAACACATGATCCGATTGGCCAAAGACGTGCTGGCCAACGGCGTGACCGGCCGCGATACGCGTCAGCAAAGTCTGCGTACCTATCTCGGTACCTTTAACTTTACGGGCGATCAGGTCATGCAAGCTGTCGGCACTATGAGCGGTGGCGAAAAGGCCCGGCTGGTCTTAGCCATGATCGTGTGGCAACGCCCCAACCTACTGCTGCTCGATGAACCGACCAACCACCTGGATCTGGCCACACGCGAAGCTTTATCCGTAGCGCTCAACGAATTTGAAGGCACCGTCATGCTGGTCAGTCACGACCGCGCCTTGCTCCGTGCTGTATGCGACAGCTTCTGGCTCGTTGCCCACGGTGGCATCAGTGACTTTGACGGAGACCTAGACGACTACCAGCAATACCTGCTCGACGAAGCGCGCCGGCAGCGCGAGTCGGCTGCAGCACCGAAAGCGCAATCCGTAGCACCGGCACCCAAGGCGAAGCCGGCGTCACGTCAACTGAAAGCCCTACAGAAAGACCTAGAAAAGCTTGATCAGAAAATCCCCGCGCTTCAGGCAGAAAAGGCCACACTAGAAAACGCTCTTGCGACCACCACGGACCCCACGACACTGACCGAAACAGGCAGTAAACTGCACGCAATCCAAGATGAATTAGACGCCCTGGAAGGCCGCTGGCTGGAGCTCTCTGAGGAAATCGAGGCCTGCGAGGGCTGACCCCACCGCATCACGAAAGACTTATGGATCCGATTATCGTTGTTGCTGCGCTTGTCGCCATTCTTGCTGCTGTCGCAGGCTATTTAGCCGGTGCCCTCTCTGGCCGCGCCCGTGCCACGGCGGCAGAAACGCGTGCCGAACGTCTGCCGCTGGTTGAAGGCCGGCTGCAGGAAGCCGAGCAACAACTGGGCGTGCTCAATGCCCAGAACGCCGCGCTAAATACCCAACTAACGCAAGAGCGTAGCCAGAACATCGAAAAAATCGCCTTACTGCAAAACGCTCGCGAAGAACTGAGCAGCCAGTTCAAAAATCTGGCGAATGACATTCTGGAAGAGAAGTCGAAGCGCTTCAGCGAACAGAACCAGCAAAGCCTCGGTCAACTGCTGGAACCTCTAAAGACCCGCCTGCAGGAATTTCAAGGCAAGGTCGAACAGGTTTACGTGCAAGAAGGCAAGGACCGCAGCGCGCTGGCTGAACAGGTACGCCAACTCATGGAGCTCAACCGTACCGTGAGTCAGGAAGCCAATAATCTCACGCGCGCCCTCAAGGGCTCGAACAAAACCCAGGGTAACTGGGGCGAGCTGATTCTCGAACGTGTGCTCGAAACAGCCGGCCTACGCAAGGGGGAAGAGTTCGATGTGCAGGAAAGTCATACCACCGGCGACGGCCGTCGTCTGCAACCGGATGTGGTGCTGCATCTGCCGGAAGACCGTCACCTGGTGATCGACGCCAAGGCCACGCTGGTGGCTTATGAAGACTATGCCAACGCCGAAGATGACAAGCATCGCGAAGCCGCACTCAAGCGCCATCTCGACGCCGTGCGCACCCATATCAAGGGATTGTCGGAGAAGAACTATCAGGATCTTTACGGCCTAAAGTCACTGGACTTCGTGCTGATGTTCGTCCCCATCGAACCGGCCTTCATGCTCGCCGTGACACATGATCGCGAACTGTTCATGGACGCCTGGAACAAGAACGTACTCCTGGTCAGCCCATCGACGCTGCTCTTCGTCGTACGCACCGTCGCCAGTCTGTGGCGGCAGGAAGCCCAGAACCGCAACGCGCAGGACATTGCCAAACGCGGTGCCGAGCTCTACGACAAGCTGGCCGGCTTCGTCGAAGACATGGAGTCGCTGGGCAACCGCCTCGGTCAGGCGCAGAAGGACTACGATGGCGCTATTAGCAAACTCTCAACCGGCCGCGGCAATCTGATCCGTCAGGCCGAGATGCTTAAGAAGCTGGGCGTCAAACCCAATAAAGCGTTGCCAACGCCCCTCGTCGAACAATCCGGTGAGACGAGCGACAGCGCGGACATGGAGTAACCCGACAGGGTCACGCATCAGAAGTCTGGAAAAACCCAGGTTTGGCCTCGCGCGGCAGCTGCTTGAGTTTCCACTCGGCTTTGGATGCTGTGGAACGATCCGGATAGGCGGCCTGCCCCACAATGCGCACCGGCGGATTCGCCCGTGTAAAGCGCGCGCCCTTACCCGATTGATGCGCTTCGAAACGCGCCTGAACATCAGTAGTGATGCCGGCATAATAGCTGCCGTTAGCACACTCCAATAGGTACAGGAACCAGGGCTTAGGCGTCATTACGCAACGGCAGACATCAGCACGCGCGGCGTTACGGCCGCATCGGCTAAATAGACCATCCCTTCCTGAATCGTCCATGAAAGCTTCATCGTGCGGTTCGCCAGTGCGACCAACTTATCGCTGTCTTCGGGCGCAATCTGAATGACGGAGAGGTTTCGGTAACGTGACAGCGCATTGGCATTCTGCAGCCACCACAGATCCAATGCCCGACCGCCATAGGCTATCACCACCACCCGGTCGGCACGACTACAGGCTTTCTTGATCCGCGTTTCATCGGGCAAACCCAGATCGATCCAGAGTCGGGTCACGCCGCCCGGATCGATTTCCCACAACGAGGCATCCTCTTCGTTAGACAGCCCACGGCCAAAGCGCAGATCTTCGGACGCATAAAGCGCAAAGGCTAGCAGGCGGATCATGACCCGTTCCATCGTTTCCGAGGGGTGCTGCGCCAATGTCAGCGCATAGTCACCGAAGTGGTGCCGGTCTAGATCAGCCAATTGCAGATCTGCCTTGAAAACGGTCGATTTGAGTGCCATGGTTCCTGTCCGAAAGGCAGAAGGCTACGCCAGAGCGTGGCGAATACCAAATGTCCGCCGGGTAAATCGCTACAATGCGGCATGTCGCAGCAAGCTCTCCCCTTCATCTACTGGCAAGAAAACGGTCAGACCCAGCAGGCGCGCTGGATCTCCGAAGCCGGCCTGCCACCGCCTGAACAAGTCGTCGTTGCGGACGACACCCTGTCGGCCGATGCGGCCTTCAAACACGTGCAGGCCGGCACGGCCTTGCTTTGGCGCAGCGATTACCCCAACGCACGTCATTTACTCGAAGCGCTGACCCGTCGCGTCGATCGGCCGCCGCGAAACGCGCCGCCGCCGGCCACAACCGCACTTCAAGCCTTTAATCGACATCGAGCAGCCCAAGGGCATCGTGCAGCGCTGCTCGCTCGCTTACTCGTGCCGCTTACCGCCGACTACCAACTGCCCTTACGACGTGGCCAGGATGTTCGCGATGCCTGCATCGCCGCATTCGGCGACCCACAACCCGAGCAGGGCAACGCCGTCATCAGTCTGCGCGGCTTGCTCGCGCTAGTCAGCGCCTGGGAATGGCGCAAGAAAGGCGCTTATGTGCCGACACTTGATGCCGCCATTCACCCGCACTTCGGGGTGTTCTCGCCGGTACGCGGCGAATACGTCGACCTCGTCGCTCAAGCGCCACTGCCACAACCCTGCAATCTCGCCTTCGACATCGGCGTCGGCTCCGGCGTACTCAGCGCCGTGCTGGCCAAACGCGGTATCCCGCAGATCATTGCGACCGATATCGATCCACGCGCCCTGGCCTGCGCTCAAGACAATCTGCAACGACTCGGCTATGCGCCACAGGTGTCGATCTGTCGTGACAATCTATTCCCTTCGGCAGAGAACGCAGTCCACCAGGCCGATCTGATCGTATGCAACCCACCCTGGCTACCCACCATACCGACCTCCCCCATCGAAGCCGCCATCTACGACCCCGAGTCGCGCATGCTGCGCCAATTTCTGTCGGGCGTTGCTGAACGCCTCACGCCCAGCGGCGAGGCCTGGCTCATTTTGTCGGATATCGCCGAGCATCTGCAGCTGCGCAGCCGCGACGAATTACTGGGCTGGATCAAAGCCTCTGGACTGGTTATTGCGGACCGGCGCGATACCCGGCCGCGGCATCCCAAAACGCGCAACAACAGTGATGCGCTGCACAAAGCCCGCTCTCAGGAAATCACCTCGCTCTGGCGATTAAAAAAGGCCTGAAAAATCCGGGGTTTTAGGCCCGCAAGCATTGACGAGCAGGCCTCCGGTGCGGATACTCATAAATTCGCCGGACTAAGCTGACGGCAGCCCGTGGCTCGCATAACGAGCCCGTAACAACTAACTACAACTTGAATTCAAGGGGACACCATGGCTGACAAGAAGTCGCAGATCATCTACACGTTGACGGACGAAGCACCGTTGCTCGCGACCTGTTCCTTTCTTCCGATCATCCGTACCTTTACCGAGCCAGCCGGCATCGAGATCGTCAAAAGCGACATCTCGGTTTCTGCCCGTGTCCTTGCCGAATTTTCTGAATTCCTGTCGGACGACCAGAAGGTCCCCGACAACCTGGCCGAACTGGGCAAGCTGACCCTGCTGCCAGATACCAACATCATCAAGCTGCCCAACATCAG
>CALKUR010000067.1 GCA_937996725.1 uncultured Dechloromonas sp.
GTGGTGGCAGCTGATAGTGCAGCCCACGCAACACGCCTTTGACCGATTTGGAGTGGTTGTCCTGCACGAATCGGGGTGAGACACCCGTGGCTTCATTAAAGGCTTGTTCGTTATAGCTCTCGAAGAAGAAACCGCGTTCGTCACCAAAGACCTTGGGCTCGATGATGAGCAGACCCGGGATCTTGGTTTCAATGACCTTCATTACAGATCGCCCTTGAGCAGGTCGATAAGGTACTGGCCATAACCGGTCTTGAGATAAGGCTGTGCCAGTTGTTCCAGTTGCTCGGCGGTGACCCAACCATTGCGATAGGCAATTTCTTCCGGGCAAGCCACTTTGAAGCCCTGGCGGTGTTCGATGGTCTGGATGAACTGGGCGGCTTCAATCAACGAGTCGTGCGTGCCGGTATCGAGCCAGGCATAGCCTCGGCCCATGATTTCGACATTGAGTTGGTTCTGCTTGAGGTAGACCTCATTCACCGAGGTGATTTCCAGTTCTCCACGCGGTGAGGGTTTGATGCTCTTGGCGATGTCGACGACCTGGTTGTCGTAGAAGTACAAACCGGTAACAGCGTAACGGCTCTTGGGCTTGGCGGGTTTCTCTTCAATGGACAGCGCCTTACCATTAGCATCAAACTCAACCACGCCGTAACGTTCGGGGTCTTTGACGTGATAGGCAAAGACGGAGGCACCGCGGGTCTGCGCATCGGCTCGCTTGAGCAAAGTACTGAAGTCGTGGCCGTAATAGAGGTTGTCCCCCAAAATCAGCGCACTCGGGTTATTGCCGACATGATCGGCACCCAGAATAAAGGCCTGTGCCAGACCATCCGGTGAGGGCTGCACGCAATAGCTGAGGTTCATGCCCCACTGCGAGCCATCGCCCAAGAGTTGTTCAAAGCGCGGGGTGTCTTGCGGGGTGGAGATAATCAATACGTCCCGCATACCGGCCATCATGAGGCTGGTGAGCGGGTAGTAGATCATGGGTTTGTCGTACACCGGCAGCAGTTGCTTCGACACCGACAACGTGGCTGGATATAAACGCGTACCAGAGCCACCTGCCAGAATAATGCCTTTGCGCGTGCTTACAGGAGCCGGACGATTCATGACAAATCCAATAGACTATTTAAAGCCGCTATTTTAACCCGACAAAACAAAAGACCCCCGCCGGAGCGAGGGTCTTGAGTACAACTAGGCTAGAAGTGCCTGGGCTTACATCATGCCGCCCATGCCACCCATACCGCCCATGCCACCCATATCACCCATGCCGCCGGCCGGCTTGTCTTCCGGCAGTTCGGCCACCAGGCAATCGGTAGTCAGGATCAGCGCAGCAACCGATGCGGCGTTTTGCAGCGCCGAGCGGGTCACCTTGGCTGGATCCAGCACGCCTTGCTCAACGAGGTCACCGTAGGTGCCGTTGGCAGCGTTGTAACCGAAGTTACCCTTGCCTTCCAGCACCTTGTTGACCACGACCGACGGCTCGTCACCGGCGTTCAGCACGATCTGGCGCAGCGGCTCTTCAATCGCGCGCAGCACGATCTTGATACCGGCGTCCTGATCATGGTTGTCGCCCTTCAGGCCTTCGATACCAGCACGGGCACGCAGCAGGGCAACGCCACCGCCAGGTACCACGCCTTCTTCAACGGCCGCACGGGTTGCGTGCAGCGCATCGTCAACGCGCGCCTTCTTTTCTTTCATTTCCACTTCAGTCGCAGCACCGACCTTGATCACGGCAACACCGCCGGCCAGCTTGGCCACGCGCTCTTGCAGCTTCTCTTTGTCGTAGTCCGAGGTGGCTTCGTCGATCTGCTTGCGGATCGTGCCAACGCGGGCCTGGATGTTGGCTTCCGAACCGGCGCCATCGATGATCGTGGTGTTTTCCTTACCCACTTCGATACGCTTGGCTTGGCCCAGCTCTTCCAGGGTGGCCTTCTCGAGGCTCAGACCCACTTCTTCAGCGATCACGGTACC
>CALKUR010000068.1 GCA_937996725.1 uncultured Dechloromonas sp.
ACAGCGAGGAGACAGAGTCTTCCTTGCTGATGCGGCGGATGGTTTCCGCCAGCAAATCTGCAACCGACAACTGACGGATGCGCGAACACTTCTGGGCAGCCTCGGTCAGCGGAATGGTGTCCAGCACCACCAGCTCGTCGAGCACCGACTCGTTCAGGCGCTCTACAGCGGCACCCGACAACACCGGGTGGGTACAGTAGGCAGTCACGCTGCGCGCGCCATTTTCTTTTAGGGCGACTGCCGCTTTGCACAAGGTGCCGGCAGTGTCGACGAGATCGTCGACGATGATGCAATCCTTACCGGCGACATCGCCAATGATATTCATGACTTCCGACACGTTCGCCTTCGGGCGACGCTTGTCGATAATGGCCAGATCACATTCCAAGCGCTTGGCCAGCGACCGGGCGCGCACAACGCCACCATGGTCCGGCGACACGACAATCGGTTTTTCCAGATGCTTGTTCTGCACGTCCTCCAGCAGAATCGGCAGGCCGTAGATGTTATCGACCGGAATATCGAAGAAGCCTTGAATCTGCTCCGCGTGCAAATCCATGGTCATCACACGGTCAACCCCCGCGGCGACCAACATATTGGCGACCAGCTTGGCGGCGATCGGCACACGGTTCGAACGCGCGCGGCGATCTTGGCGGGCATAACCAAAGTACGGGATGGCGGCAGTGATTCGGCCAGCCGAGGCGCGCTTAAGCGCATCGACGATAACCAGTAATTCCATCAGGTTGTCGTTCGACGGGTGGCAGGTGGACTGCAGCACAAAGACGTCATTGCCGCGCACGTGTTCCTGAATCTCGACGCTCACTTCACCATCAGAGAAGCGGCCAACGTCGGCGCGGCCCAGCGGCAGGCCGAGGCGCTCAGCAACTTCGGCTGCCAACTTGGGGTTGGCGTTGCCGGAAAAGACCATCAGGTTCTGGAAGCCCATGATGCTTATATCCTTTTGGTGTCCTGGACCAATCGGGGGTGCCCATTGACGGCACACGCTCTTGCCACCAACAAACTACAAACAAAATGGGCAGCTGCCTGAGCAACTGCCCGAATTCAGTGGCTGGGGAAGAAGGATTCGAACCTTCGCATGCCGGAATCAAAATCCGGTGCCTTAACCAGCTTGGCGACTCCCCAACACGCACCCCCCAAGCTAACCCTAAGGCAACGCTTACGGCGGTGAGGCCGAAATTATATCGAAAATTTTGCGTTTGCACATCCCCTGAGTGCCTTTCCCGGGCGGGTACACGGTACCCGCTCTGTTTAGCCAGGGATCAGGTCGCTCAGCGGGTGGCAATCCAGCCCCGGGCACACCCAGGCGGTCCAGCCCCGGCCCGCTCCGGACAAACGGCCGCTGACAGCCAAAGCCGTCTCCTCGTCATCAAAAACCGCAAAAACACAGGCCCCTGAGCCGGTCATCCGGACGCGTCCGTTCGTTTCCGGTTGGGCACGCAGCCAATCGAGGGCCGCGCCGACTTCCGGATATAACGATACCGCCACCGGCTCCAGATCGTTAGTCCCCACCCCGCCCACCAGTGCCGTCGCCCAATCGACCTGGGCGATCTCCGGCGTATCCCGACGTAGATCCGGCGATGAAAAGATGCCGGCGGTCGGCACCGAAACACCCGGGTGAATCATCAGGTACCAGGCCGCTGGCAGCGCCACGGGTGACAGCGCTTCGCCGACACCTTCGGCAAAGGCGCTCTCGCCGAACACAAACACCGGCACATCGGCCCCCAGCGGCAACGCCAACGACAACAATTCGGCACGACTCCCGCCCAAGCGCCACAGACTGTTCAGCGCCAGCAACACGGTTGCCGCATCAGAACTGCCACCACCGAGGCCACCGCCCATTGGCAAGCGTTTATCGAGTTGAATGGTCACACCATCGCGCACGCCCGCAGCGCGGCGTAGGGCCTCCGCCGCACGAACCGTGAGATCTGTTTCGGGTGCCACACCAGGAATCGGGTTGGACAGCACGATCTGGCCATCGGAGCGCGGCACAAAACGTAGCGTGTCTTGCAGACCCACAAAGCGGAAGAGTGTCTGCAAGGTGTGGTAACCATCAGGCCGACGACCGGTCACATGCAGGAATAGATTCAGCTTGGCCGGTGCCGGATACGCCGAGGCCCAGTTCCAGCGCATCGCCAGTGCCGGATCAGGCAGTACCGCTGGATCGTTGAAACCCATGGTCTTGTCCCGATCAAGGTGCCGGCTGTTCCGCCGGATCACTGGTGCCATTCCATTCGGTCAGCGCCAATTTCAACCATAGGCCGTCGGGGCCGGCCGCTTCCACGGCCAGCGGCCAGTCTTCGGGAGCGGGATTGCCGTAGCGGTAGGCAAACTGCCATCCACGCCCCGCTGCGGCAATCGGTCTGGCGCCGGCATCACGTTGACGCACCTCATTCGCCGGCCATTGCGCATGCAGCCAACGATCTGCCGGCAGCTCCGGCAAGGCGACACCCGCCAATGATTCCCCCAGCGCCCGCAAATTGGTGGCTTCGCCGCGCTTACCGGTGGCGTCTTGCCAACGCACGCCTGTCGCCGTGATGTCGACCCGAGCCAGCGTGTTGCCCAGAGGGCCGATCAGCCAAAGCACATCTTCGGTTGCCGAATGTTGCCAAGCGAAGCGTCCCGCCACCGGCTCGTTTTCGATCCCGCCCGAGACCGGTAACTGTCCAGCAGCAAAGCGCCCCGCCACCTGCCAGGCATCTGCGCTCGCAGATTGATCACCTGACACAGGCCCGGCCACGTGTGCACAGGCGCTCAGCCAAAGCACTGCACTCACCAGCAGTGGCCGACGGATCGCTTGCATCATGATCACGGCGCTTTCGGCGATTGAGCGTCCGGCAACGCTTTGCCCGCGGCTTTTAATTCCACGCTCTCCGGAAAGCGCTGACGGCCGGCGCGCCAGAGTTGCAGCGCCTCATTCGTTTTGCCCATCGCCTGCAACACAGTCACCTGGTGCGCAATGATTTCGGGGTCTGCACGCAGCGCTGCTGCCCGATTCAGATAATCCAGTGCTTCATCGAATTTGTGTTCGCGGTAACAGAGCCAACCCATGCTATCAAGAATGAATGGATCATTCGGCGACAGCGACAGTGCTTTTTCGATCAAGGTCCGTGATTCTTTGAGATGGATATTCTTGTCCGCATAGGTAAACCCCAGGGCGTTATAGGCTTGGGCATAAGATGGATCGCGGCGGATGACCTCTCGCATGCTGCGCTCAAACAGATCCTGTTTACCCACACGCTCAGCCAACATACCTAACTCGTAACGCAGCGTGATATTGCCGGGGTCTTTCGCCACGGCACGTTCAACCAGTTTAAGCGCGCCCACATTATCACCACGCTCGCGCAGCAGCGTGGCTTCGCCAATAACCAGTTTCGCCCTTGCTGCAGGCGTGTCTACCGGTGTGCTCTGGATCAACGCACGCGCGCCCGCCAAGTTGCCGCGTCGGCTCATCAGGTTGGCTGCCCGCATTCGCGCAGGGACCTGATACTCGCCACGCTGCACCCGTTCGTAATGCAGGATGGCCTGCGTTTCTGATCGTGCCACCTCGGCATCGGCGGTGCCGCGTTCCAGATCCGCGCGCGCTTCATACGCCAGGCCCAAGTTGTATTCGATGAGCGACAGATCGATCGCATCGATCTTGACCAAACGATTGAGCGCCTGAATCGATAGATCCGGTGCCTGCGCTTGAACCCCAACAGCCGCGACGGCAAACAGCGCTTCCGGCGGCACGTCCTTCTGCTCCAGCACGCGCTGCACTTCCGCTCGCGCCTCCGGCAACCGGCCGGTACTCAGCAACTGTTGCGCATACAGCGCGCGCACTGTGGCTGCTTGCGGATACTCGACGAGGAATTTTGCGTATAGCGGCAAGGCAGCATCCGGCGACTTCTTGGCGACCACCTGCACATTGAGTAGCAACGCCGCCTCCGAATCCGGCTGCTTGCGGCGTGCCTGTTGTGCATACTGCAGCACCGCTTCATCATCGCCTGCGCGTAATGCAAACTGCGCGCGGGCCAGCAATGCCTCCGGCATCGAAAGATAGGGTGCGGTTACCGCATCGGCCAATTTACGGGCTCGCTGTGGATCTGCCGATGGGGGAAACCGCTGCGGCAATTGCAGCAACGCCCGCCCACGTTGATCCTGCGGCAACAGCGCCAGATAACGGCCCAAGACCGGTTGTGCATCGGCATAGCGACCGAGCAGAATTTGTGTTCCCGCCAGCGCATTGAGCGCATCTGTCGAATTCGGTTCTTTTTCGACCCAAAGTCGCGCCGTTTCCAGCATGAGTTCCGGATGCCGGTTCAATGCAGCGATTTCCATCGTGCGCCGGAAAATCCCAGGGTCGTTGTACTTGAGCGCCAGATCCGCATAGGCCGCCAGCGCGACCTGCGGTTTGTCGCGTTTCAGGGCGATCTCCGCCAGCACCACCTCAAAAACCACCTGGGGTGGCGTATCCGTCACAGCGTCCGATATCGGTTCGGCATGTGCCACAAGAGGCAGCAGACAAATACCTAATAAAGCCGCATGCAGAGCGCGGTGAAGTGTGTAACGGCGAACCGGGGCTGGCGACAGATTTTGCAAGAACGGCATGGTGGCGCTATCTTATCCCGTCTTGCCCTCATTGCGCCGTCATAACCTCTAGGAATCTTTAGCGATGCCCGAACTCCCCGAAGTCGAAGTCAGCCGTTTGGGGCTACTGCCCGAACTGGCCGGGCGCTTGATTACGGGGGCCGTGACGCGCACGCCCAAGCTGAGGTATCCGCTACCGCCCAATCTGGGCAAACGGCTCACCGGGGCACGCCTCGTCCACATTCGGCGACGGGCGAAATACCTACTTTTTGATATCGACCATTTGCCTGACGGCAAGACTGCAACCCTGATTCTGCACCTAGGCATGTCAGGCAGCCTGCGTATCGTCACACCCGATACGCCGCCGCAAACGCATGACCATGTCGATATCGCCTTTGGCGATAAAGTGCTGCGCTTGCGCGACCCGCGCCGCTTCGGCGCACTGCTCTGGCATGACAACACCGCACCGATTGAGGATCACCCGCTCATCAATGTGCTGGGCATCGAGCCGCTGGAAGAGACCTTTGATGGCGAATGGCTGCACGGCCATTTGCGCAAACGTTCTGGGCCGATCAAACCGGTGCTCATGGACAGCCACATGGTGGTCGGCATCGGCAATATCTACGCGGCCGAGAGTCTGTTTCTCTCGGGCATCTCACCGCTACGCTCAGCGCAGAAGATCAGCGCGGCACGCTGCGACAGCCTCGCAGATGCGGTGAAGCAAACCTTATCGGCTGCCGTGGCGGCGGGTGGCTCCAGCGTGCGTGACTATGTACATTCCGATGGCGGGGCCGGTTGCTTCCAGCTGCAGTGCGCGGTGTATGAGCGCGACGGCGAACCCTGCGTAGGTTGCGGCAAACCGGTCCGGAAGATTCGGCAAGCGGGACGATCTACGTTCTACTGCCCGCACTGTCAGAAATAACCCAACGCAACTAGGGCGTGGGGCGGGTGTGCGTGAGTAGCGAATCGGCGCGTAGCGGCGTCTGAGCTACGAGCGCATACCGGACACCGCGCCCCGGTACAAACTGTGAATTATTTTCCTGTGAGCTTCTCGTACTTGGCCCAGAGCTGCTCTTGGTTCTCGACATGCGCCGGATCCTTCGGAATACAGTCGACCGGGCAAACCTGCTGGCACTGCGGCTCATCGTAGTGACCCACGCACTCGGTGCACTTATTCGGATCGATCTCGTAAATTTCCGGACCCTGCGAAATGGCCTCGTTCGGGCACTCGGGTTCGCAGACATCACAGTTAATGCACTCATCGGTGATTATGAGCGACATGGCAGACTCCTGGACAACGTTTCAGTAAAGGCGCGATTTTCGCCGATTGGCGGCTTTTTAGCCAGCCTTTCCCCAACCCCGCGCCACGAAACAGTCGTTGATATGCGGCGGCACAAAGGAGCTGACGTCGCCGCCCAGGCGCGCGATTTCCCGCACCATCGTGGCCGAAACGAACATATGGCGCTCACCGGGGGTGAGAAATACCGTTTCCACTTCCGGGTATAGCCGGCGGTTCATGCCCGCCATCTGGAATTCATATTCAAAGTCTGACACGGCGCGCAGACCACGGATCAGCACCTTGGCTTTCTGCGCGTGCACGAAATCCATCAGCAGGCCATCGAAACCAATGACGCGCACATTTTTCAGCGGTGCCAACACCGTCTGCGCCATTTCGACCCGATCCTGCAGCGTAAAGACGGGTGATTTGGCACGACTTTCGGCAATGGCCAGCACCACTTCATCAAAGAGACCGGCAGCACGGCGCACGAGATCTTCGTGACCGCAGGTCAGCGGATCGAATGTACCGGGATAAATGGCAATTTCACGTTTCAGCATAGCGGCAGATTAAGTCGTGGGCTCGTTCGTCGGTTCGTGCGTGGGCTCGAATTCATACAGATGATAATGCACCTGGCCGGCCTTGCCTTGTCTTTGGCAGGCAAGACCCGGTGCCGGGATTTCCGGCAACGGTTGTTCGGATTCGATGTAGAGCCGGGCACCGTCAGCCAGATGCGGTAACAACGGCATGATGATCCGATCTAGCCATCCCTGTCCATAGGGCGGATCCAGAAACACCAGATCCAACAGTGCCGACGATGTACGTGGCTTGGCGAGGTAAGCTAACGCATCGGCACACACCACGTGAACGCCGGGTTCGTTCAACAAGGCCGCAGCGGCCTGCAGGCTTTTGGCGACACGTGCCGACTGTTCCACCAGCACCACCGATACGGCACCCCGTGACGCGGCTTCGAAACCCAGTGCGCCAGACCCTGCGAAAAGATCCAGACAATGCCAACCCGTCAGATTCTGACCGAGCCAATTAAAGAGCGTTTCGCGCACACGGTCCGGCGTTGGGCGCAAACCCGGCGCATCGGCGACCGGCAGCTTACGACCCCGATGTTTGCCACCAATGATGCGCACCTGGCTCGGCCGTCCGCCTGACCCCGTTTTTGCCAAACTCATGTCAACTTAGTCCGCAGCAACACGCACCGTCACCAGCTGGGCCGGCGACACATGTTTGCGGAACGCATCGCGCACGCCTTCCGGGGTGAGCGCCCGCACGCGCGCCGGATACTGATCCAGCCAGTCGGTCGGTAACCCGTAGAACACCATCACCCCCAAATTGGCGGCCAGCTTACTGTTCGAATCGATACGCAGCGCGAAACCGCCGGCAATGTTGTCTTGCGCGGCTTTGAGTTGTGCTGCGGTCGGCCCGCGTTTGAGGTAATCACCCACGACTTGATCTACCACCTTGAGTGCATCATCCGCTTGTGCCCGCTTGGTCTCGAGACCAATCGTAAACGGCCCCGGCACCAGCTGCGGCTGGAAGTAGCTGTACACGCTGTAAGCATAGCCACGGTTCTCACGCACTTCCTTGGTCAGCAGTGACACAAAGCCACCGCCGCCCAGCGTGTAGTTGCCGACTTGCAAGGCAATCTGTTCCGGATCATCACGCGCCACCGACGGCATACCCATCAGCAGATGCGACTGTGATGCGGGATGATCCACGCGCACCACATTCGCCGCCGTGGCGGCCGGAGCAGGCAAACGCTTGGGCACCGCTGCCTGATCTGCAGGCAGGTCGGCCAGCAACTGATTGGCCAACGCTTCTGCTTCCACGCGCGTCAAATCACCGACGATGGCGATGCTCGCTCGCCCCGGCGTGACATGGTTACGCCAGAAGGTCGTGACATCGCTGTGCGACATACTTTCCATCGACGCCGGTGTCACCAATCGGCCATAGGGATGGCCCGGGTAAATTGCCGAAAAATATGCACGCTGTGCTAGCACTTGCGGTTTGGTCAGCGCTTCCTTAAGCGCAGCGACGGCACGCGCCTGATCACGTTTAAAGATCGCCCGCTCGAACGTCGGGCGTGCCATCACATCGGCCATCAGCCCGAATGCAATGCTGCGACGCTCGGGATCCGACAGCGTTCTCAACGATACGGTCGCACTATCGAGTCCGGCACCGACCGAAAGCGTGGCGCCAATATCCGCCAAAGTTTCTGCGACCTGCTGTTCGTTGCGCGCACCTGCGCCCTGATCCATTAAGCCCGCCGTCATCGAAGCCACGCCAGGTTTATCGGCGGGATCAAAGGCCGAGCCCGCCAGAAACAGCACCTGTACATCCACGATCGGCAATGCATGTGTCTCGATAAAGTAAACTCGGGCACCCTGCGCCGTTGTCCAGGAAGCCACCGGCGCGGCATATGCCGAACCATGGGCCATGCCGATGATCGCCGTTAACCCCAGCAGACACTTCTGTAAATACGTGTTCATGTTCAAATCCTCGATTCTGCTCAGTGGCGGCCAGGGGCCTGGGCGCGTTGGGCGCGCGCTGTCATCTCGGCCGTATCTAAGGGCTGCGGCACTAAGCGTGCAATGGTCAACTGCGTATCGGTGAAGTAGCTCTGCGCCACGCGCTGCACATCGGCCGTGGTAACGGCGTTCAATTTATCCAGCATCAGTTCATCCGAACGCCAACCGTATCCCAGCGTTTCCAGCATGCCAATCTCCATGGCCTGCCCCATCACGGAATCTTTCTTGTAGACCTGTGCCGCACGCAACTGGCTACGTGCCCGCGACAGTTCCTGCTCGGTCACGCCCTTATCGGCCACGATCGCCAATGCCTGGCGAATCGCCGACTCGAGTTCGGCGACGGTATGGCCCGGCCGCGGTGATGCCTGCAAGACAAACATGCCGGGGCCGCGGTTCATGGCGTCGTAGCTCGCATCCACCGACACTGCGACTTGCTGTTCACGCACCAGCGCCGCCGGCAAACGTGCAGCCTCATGGCCATCCAGAATCTGCGCCAGCATTTCCAGCGCATAGGGGTCCACGTCTTTTTGCGGATCCGCCAAGCGCGGGGCCTTCCAACCCATCACCAGCAAAGGCAAATCCGCCGGCGCTTTCACCTCCAGTTGCCGCACGCCCGCTTGCGTCGGCTCTGCATACTGCTTACGCGCTTCCAGCGCCCGCATGGGCACCTTGCCGTAAGTCTCACGCGCCCACGCAAACACCTGGCCATGTTTCACATCCCCCACCACCACTAGGATCGCGTTGTTGGGCACATACCAGCGGCGGTACCAGTCACGCACATCAGTGACCTTGAGCTGTTCTAGATCGCTCATCCAGCCAATGATCGGACGGCGATAGGGGTGCGCCTGCCAGGCCACGGCATTCATGGCCTCGTGCACGCGCGCCGTCGACTGATCATCCGTGCGCATGCGTCGCTCTTCCATCACGACCTGGATTTCCTTGTCGTAGCCCATTGGTTCCAGCGTCAGGTGACGCATCCGATCCGCCTCCAGCACCATCACCGTTTTGAGCTGGTTCGCCGGTACCTGCTGGAAGTAAGCGGTGTAATCCGTACTAGTAAATGCATTGTCGCGACCACCAATGACAGCAACGCGACGGTTGAACTCACCGGGGCCCACACTTGGCGTCCCCTTGAACATCATGTGCTCGGTCACGTGGGCGACACCCGTCACGCCATCATGCTCATCCATGCTGCCAACCCGATACCAAACCATCTGCACGGCTGTCGGCGCGCGCGAGTCTTCCCGCACCACGACCCGCATGCCGTTGGCCAGTGTGGTTTCAAAGGTCGTTTCGACCGCAACGGCCGCTGTGGAGACCCCCGCGAACAATAAAAGGGACAACAAAATTCTGAATGGCATGGTTGGCATCGCTCTAGGCTAAAATCAGGAGATTGTTAAGGATACCCGTGCCCCATGACTGACGCCAACGCAGACTCCCAGAAAGCGCCCAACCGCTCCTGGCGCGAACGCCTCTTCGCCGGACTCACTAAAACCCGTCAGCAGATCGGGGGCTCGGTGCGCGGCCTATTCTCGCGCGGCAAGGTCGACGACGAACTATTGGAAGAACTCGAGGCCCTGCTGCTCTCGGCCGATGTCGGTGTCGAGGCTACGGTCAAACTGCTGGAAGAACTCCGCCTAAAAGCGCGGCGTGACAACCTGCAAACCCCGGAAGCCATTCAGGCGGCGCTGGTCGACAGCCTGACTCAGTTGCTGCAACCTCTGGAAGCGCCGCTACATATCAACGCGCCGGCGGGCACCCCCTTCGTCATCATGGTGGCCGGCATCAACGGGGCCGGCAAAACCACCACGCTGGGCAAACTCGCCCATCAGTTCCAGGCCGATGGCCACTCGGTGCTGCTAGCCGCCGGCGACACCTTCCGCGCGGCTGCGCGTGAGCAACTCCAAGCCTGGGGACAACGCAACGACGTCACCGTCATCTCGCAAGAGGGTGGCGACCCCTCGGCCGTGATTTTTGATGCCGTGCAGGCCGCCCGCGCCCGAGGTATCCACGTGGTGCTGGCCGATACCGCCGGTCGCTTGCCGACCCAGATGCATCTGATGGACGAAATCGCCAAGATCCGTCGCGTCATCGCCAAAGCCGAAGCCACGGCTCCACACGAAGTGTTGCTGGTACTTGATGGCACCATCGGGCAGAACGCCATTGCTCAGGTCAAAGCCTTCGACAAAGCCATCAACGTCAGCGGTCTAGTGATCACCAAGCTGGATGGTTCCGCCAAGGGCGGTGTGCTGGCGGCCATTGCCTGCCAGTGCCCGAAACCCGTGCGTTATATCGGTGTCGGCGAGCAAATCGAAGACCTACAACCGTTTACCGCCCGCGCTTTTGCCGAAGCACTGCTAGGACAATAGGCTATGCTGACCTTGCTCCGCAAAGAATGGCCGTTCCTGCTCGGTCTGGTCACCATGATCGGCATCTGGAATTTGCCGATACCGATTCAAGATATTCCACACACCGGCCTTGTTGCTCTTGCGCTCTTCCTTATTACGCTCACCTGTGTATTCCGGGTCACTTACCATGCCGACGAACTGGCGGAGCTGCTGGGGGAACCCTATGGCACGCTGATTCTGACGCTATCGGCCACCATCATCGAAGTGGCGATCATGGTCACCGTACTGGGCCACGCTGGCGGCAACCCGACCTTCGTTCGGGACACCATTGCTGCCACGGTCATGATCACCGTCGGGTTCATGCTCGGTATTGCCATGTTCATCGGTGCCTTCGTCCACCGGCAACAGACCGTGAATACCGATGGCGCGCTTACCTATCTGGGCATCATCATTCCCCTGGCCATTCTGGTACTGGTACTCCCCAACTTTACGGACACCACCATTGGCCCGACGCTGGCCATCGCCCAGGAAGTCTTCATCGCCGTTATCGCACTCCTGCTCTACGCGATCTTCCTATTCATCCAGACCCGCCGGCACCGCAAACTTTTCCGTGACAAGTCAGCGCCGGAGCCGCTGACGTTTGACCCCGAGCTTGAACCCACCATCCCACATGGCCAGCAGCCGCCGCCGTTCCTCCGGCTGAAACATTTGGCCTGGCTACTCATTAGCCTATTGCTGGTCGTGCTACTGGCCGAGGAAATGGCCATCCTCATGGACGACTTACTGGAAGAACACCGCCTGCCTGGCCAACTAGGGGGGTTGGTCGTTGCCATGTTGGTGCTGGCCCCCGAATGCCTGGCGTCCATTAATGCCGCCTACAAAAACCGATTGCAACGGTCCGTCAATATTGCCCTCGGCAGTGGTTTAGCCACGCTCTCCCTCAGCGTCCCTGCCATTCTCATCATCGTCAGCTCCTTGGGGCATACGATTGATCTGGGGCTCCCTCCCCGGGAGATGATTATGCTGTTGTCGACGCTTTGGGTAGCCAACATCTCCCTGGCCACGAAACGTACTAATCTGATGCAAGGCACTGTATTACTGGTACTTTTTATGACCTACGGCTTCCTCATCATCGTCCCCTAAAAATAGTTCGGATTTCCGGGAACTTTTTCGTTTTTTAGCACTCTATTGCCTTGAGTGCCAAAACAACGATAATAACGAGAGGAAATCCATGACCACCACCGCAATGACCATTGCCAGCCCAAAATTCAACGCATTGACGGCGATGCCGTCGCCAATCGGCAACCTGGACGGTTATATCCGCGCTGTTCAGCAATACCCCATGCTCACCGAACAGGAGGAGCAGGGACTGGCGCGCCGCCTGCGAGACCATGACGATCTGGACGCCGCCCGCCAGCTGATTCTGTCCCACCTGCGCCTGGTGGTCTCCACTGCGCGACAATACTTGGGCTACGGCCTGCCGCACGCCGACCTGATCCAGGAAGGCAACATCGGTCTGATGAAGGCCGTGAAACGCTTCGACCCGGAACGCGGTGTGCGCCTGGTGTCCTTTGCCATGCATTGGATCAAGGCCGAGATGCACGAGTACATCCTGAAAAACTGGCGTCTCGTCAAAGTGGCCACCACCAAGGCGCAGCGCAAGTTGTTCTTCAATCTGCGCAGCATGAAGGGCAACGCTAGCCACCTGGACCAAGCCACCACTGAGGCCATTGCTACCCAGCTCAACGTGTCCGAAGCCGATGTGCGCGAAATGAATATGCGCCTCACCGGCCGCGACATCGCACTGGATCCAGGCCCGGACGTCTCGGACGAAGACAACTTCGCCCCGATCGACTACCTGGCCGATGATTCGATGGAGCCGACCGCTGTGCTAGAAGGCCGCGCCCGCGACCATCTGCAGAGCGAAGGCCTGCAACAAGCGCTGGCCCAACTAGACGACCGGAGCCGCCACATCGTGCAATCGCGCTGGCTAGCCGACGACGGCGGTGCCACGCTGCAGGATCTGGCCGATGAGTACGGTGTGTCAGCAGAACGTATTCGTCAGATCGAAGCCAAAGCTCTGAAATCGCTGCGCACGCATCTAGCACCGGCCTGAAGTTTTTAGGGGTCGGTGATCGGCCAAAATTCATTCTGAATCACTAAGTTGTGGGCCAAAACCCCCAAGGTGATAACTCCGAGGGGCGCCCCTCTCGTGGCCCAATTTAAAGGGGCATAATAGTCAAAAAAGTAATGCAGCAAGTGCTAGGGGCAAATAGAACAATGAAGCTTTTAATCAATCTAACCACGGCGTTCTGTCTATGCCTTAGCGCCACGCTCAGCTATGCGATTCAAAGCGATGGCACTGTCAGCAAACGAACTTATGCTGAGATGTTGGCCAAAGGCGAAGTCCGAATGTCTGTGCCCTATGATCGAACAACCTATGTGGATGCAAAAACTCAGAAACTAGGTACGTCTCCGATCATGGCCAATTATCTGGGCAAGTTTCTGACGGACAAGTACAAGAAAAACATTCGGGTGATCGTGGTACCAACCATGCCCGGGCAACTCGTGAATGCAGTTGATACGGGCCAAGCCGACTTTGCGTATGGTTATGTCGACGAATACGCACCGAAGCTTGACCCCTCGCGCTACATCGTCTTCCCGCACCCACGCCACGAACGACACGTCCTCGTTTCCAATGTGTCGGAAGGTCCGAAAACTAGTCTGAGAGAGCTCTCCGGTGAAACTGTTTGCCTAGGGCGGCAAACCGATACGCCAGTCTTCAATGAACTGAATAAAACAATACAAAAGTCTGGCAAGCAACCGATCCATGTCTACAAGGATCAACAGGTTCTAGATGACGAAGATTTGTTGCAAATGCTAAACGATGGCCTAGTGCCACATGTCTATGTAGCACTCTGGAAAGCCAACCTCTGGAAACCACTCCTCAAAAACATTCGCGTCAACGAGGAAACGGCCACTCCTGGCGATACGACTGAGGGCGTGATCGTTGGCAGCGAGAATAAACTGCTGGCAGACGACATTATTGGCTTTGTTATGAGCCCTTACCTCGACAAAGCTTTGGACTCGTATCGAAATGGTGATTTTAAGTATCGCGAGCATGCGCTTAAAAACCCAGCGGCCGCGCCTGAATGGGCGCGCTATCTCAGTATGAAGCCATACTTTGATCGATATGGCCCAGAGAGCCGTCTCGATCCATTGTTTGTTGCCGCACTGGGTTTTCAGGAAACGATGCTCGATCAGAACCTCACAAGTCCTATGGGTGCCGTTGGCGTCATGCAGCTGCTGCCCGCCACCGGTTCATCCATGAAAGTCGGCAACATTCGCGAACTTGAGCCAAACATTCATGCCGGTGCCAAATACATGAGCTCTCTGCTCTATGGCATGTCGATCGACGATGAGTTTACGCGGTTAGAACGTGCTTTATTTGCAACTGCGGCTTATAACGCCGGCCCAAACAACATTCGCAAAGCGCGGGAACTCGCACAGAAAATGGGGTTCGATCCCAATAAGTGGTTTTTGAATGTTGAAATGGCAGCCGCAAAAATGATGGGCTTAGAAACCTTCTTCTATGTACGAAACGTCTACAAATACTTCGTCACGTATGAGGTCCGGCAGAAGAAAATAGCTCTAGATCAGGAAACGCTCCTAGTGGATACCTATCGATCCACCAGGTAAGTCTTGGAAACCCTCTGGGAATTTATGGTCTACCAAACCTCATTGAAATTGACGGTATGGATCAATCGAGCAGCACTTCTCCAACGGGCTCAATAAAAACGCTTTACTTATCCGAGAATTTTAGCTGCTAGCATCTTCAACTATCGCTACTGTTTGGCGATGGTACGCCCCCCGAGAGTAGAACCAAAGCAGCTAGGCTCATGGCCTTGTTTGATCTTGCTTCCATCTGGTTGCTGCAAACGACCGCCCAGAATGCGATGACAATCGGAATGACGGCATAGGCAGCTAAGTTTATGAAATGGGGCTGCCGCATGTTTGTGAGCCAGTAGGGCTAGCAACCCCATCAAAATCATAATTAACCCAGAGGCCACAAAAGGTTTGTTGTAGTCGATTTTCATTAGTCGCTCAATCTGTGTTGGAGTGACCCGAAGAACATTGCTAACTCGACCAAAAGCAAAAGAACAGTCGGGTAGAAGGTCAGCGCAAATCCGATGGCTCTGCCAACGGCACCCTGGCTGTGGCGTGTGATAAACAATATCCTTCCCACGACGAAGAGCGCAGGGGCAATCAACAAAACACCCAACCAATTATCCGGAGCAAGGACTGACCAAGTGGTATAGGCAAATGTGGCCAACACCGCTTGTTCTAGTGTGTTCTGAAGTATTTTCTGGAGCTCCAATCCCTTGGGCGAGTCAGATCTTTGTGGATCGCCATCAATATCTTCGGGCGATAGAAATCTATGGGTGGCCATTCGACCAATGCAAAATGCAAGACATAGCCCAAGAGCAAGCAGCGCCTTTGCTACCAGTACAGCACGGCCGCCGGGCACAATTTCATGAACTGGAATGAGGCTCGCCGAGCACAACGAGAATGCGCTGATCACAAGGCCGATTAGCGCAGATCGAACAACAATTTTTTGCTTTACGTTCAAGCTATAGACCAGCCTATGGTTACCTGAAGAATGCACAGACTTGATGCGCCAACATATCACGAATAAACGTAAAAAAGCACCCAGGTTTTTTCCCCTGAGTGGCTTTCACAGATTTGATGCCCCCCCGAGCGTCGAACTCGGCACCAACCGATTTATGCGTTGTTTGACCTTTGAATCTTCATTGGTGCCGCAAGAGAACACCCATGCATAGGGTGTTTTTTGAGATAATTAACCTTTGTCTCGCAAGTTAGTGCCGGGAAAGGGTTGGTTTGAGCGTTTTTTGGCTTTTTTCTTGCGTTCGGAATATAAACTATCCGTTACTAATCAACTGGTTGGAGAAATATCATCGCTGGGCATAGTAAATGGGTTATTTCTGCCAAATCCTAACGCTAGCCAAAAAATCTTTCAACGCCAACGCATTGTTTTTTCACGTTATTTGCAACGGCTTACGCGCAATGACATCACTTGAGATCAGGCGAGATCAGTAAGTTGTGGGTCAAATTTGGGTCAAAAATCCTTGACGCCACACTCACTGATCCACGCCAGCAATTCGATAACCCACTCGGAATGGTTTGCTTCCGCAGACTTAACTGCTACAGCAATGGTTGTTGGCCAAACATCCGTTTACGCGACCCTGTGTCGGGGTCAATTTCCCAGAAATAGCCTGTTTTAGCCTTAATGATGACTTTGTCATTCTTGATCCAGGCATCTTCAGCACCTGGCACAGAAATCTGTCTTAGCGCCCCGCACTCTGGTTTTACAAGGTAAACCGACTCTTCTTTGGGGGCTATTTTCTGGATGATCCACTTCATAGGTCGGCATTCTAACAAACAATGTTGCGTCGCAACAAAATATCACTATAATGGATCCTATCAAGACATTTATCTCAAAGGAAACCATCATGGCTAAGACTCCGAATCTCCCGAACGTTGAAGAACTCGCCGCTGCCAATGCTGCCGCTATTAGCAATCTGGAAGCCGTTGCACATACCGCTCTCGAAGCGATCGAAGGTCTTGCTGCCCTGAATCTGGGTTTTGCCCGTCAGTCGCTGGAAAAAGGTACGAAGCAAGCTGCTGCTGCCCTGAAGCTGAAGACCCCGCAAGAAGCTGCTGCTTTTGGTGCTGAGGTTGTTCAGCCAGGTGTTGAGTCGGTTGTTGCTTACAGCCGTTCGGCCTATGACATTGCTAACGGCGCCGCCGCTGAGATCACCGCCATGCTGAAGAAGCAATTCGACGACATGACCAAGAAGGTTCAAGCCGCTGCAGTTGCTGGCGCTCAGCAAGCTCCGTTTGGTTCGGACGTTGCCCTGGCCGCCATCAAGCAAGCCGTTGACGCCAGCAATGCCGCCTACGCTGATTTGACCAAGAAGGTTCAAGAAGCTGCTGCTATCGCCCAAGCTAACGTTGCTAAGGCAACCGATGCTGCCGTGAAGGCAACCAAGCGTAAGTAATCGCTTATCGGTGCTTCTACCAAGTAACTTGGTAGAAGCAAAAAAGCCGCTTCCCAAGGGCGGCTTTAGGATAGCCCGGCTTCGGCCGGGCTTTCTTT
>CALKUR010000069.1 GCA_937996725.1 uncultured Dechloromonas sp.
TCCGATATCTCTTTTTTTTGCTGGGCCAAGCTTGCCAGATGGGACAACAGATATTCGATTATCAGCCCACTCATTTATTTCTGGTTCGTTTGGCAAAATAATTAATTCCCAATCTTGCCGTTTTATTGCCTGAATGTACGGCACCGTCTCCCTGACATATGCATTAATTGTCTTTACAGGGATTATGAGGCTAAATTTTACGTTCATTTCACGTTTTTTCACTGCAAAAATTTTTATATAAATCCAAGCGGTCCTCTAGATATAAATATATAGCACGCTAGCGGCACACGATAAAAAAGCCAATCTTAAAGAAAGTGTAATCCCACAAGCATCACAGCTCAACCCTACAAACGTAAATGCACCAAAAAATTACCATTCGTTTGAAGCAACATTAAGAATTTAAAATCACCAAAGAGAATTCCTTTTTTCGAACCGTAGTAAAAAAATCATCTTATAGTTAATGTTTATTAGTCAACCATCCTAGATTGCTTCCACAACATAAATTTACTTTGCAATTATGATTCAACCCACATTAATTCTCTATGTCGTTGGAGGTAAATGCTTAATCCACAAGAGCATGCTAATCTTCAGATTTATTTTTTGAAACACCTTCGTTTTTTGTTAAATTGAAAATGTGTTGTCGAACTCTTCGAATTGCACGGCCACTGTACGTAAACAAGAATTGCCAATCGCGCTTCTTAAAGCTGAATAGAAACTGAAACTGCCTAAGAATGAATTTCGGATGAAATGCGATTGAATACATCTCCCGCACAGCTTTGTAGTACTGATCATGTGGTATCGGAGTTCGAACGATCAGTTTGCTCATGTCAAAGTCATCATAGTTGTTAGTTAGCAAGACACCTTCGCGGATACACTCTTGATGATATGGCGTGTAATCCAATGGAGTACATAGCGTAACCTGGAGAGTCCTTGCTAAGCCAGACAGCATTAATCTCTTAACTTCTGAAACTGTGTTATCGAGCTGCTCTTGAGTCTGCCAGAAATATCCCACCATGATAGTCAAATGTGGATGTAGTCCATACTTTGTCAACCATTTAAGGCAATTTTCAACGTGTTGCAACTGATAACCTTTATTCAGGCGTTGCAAAGTTTCGTCATCGGCAGCTTCATAACCAAGCAATACAAATCTAAAGTTCGCTTCACCCATTAACTTGATTGTTTCTTCATCGAGGTATTCAAAGCGAGTATTGATACCAAAATAGCAACCTTTTTTATGTAAGCCACGGTCAATGATGCCTTGCGCAAACTCGCGTGCTTCACGCCCTCTATACCAAACACCGGAATCATCAAAAATTTCTTTGACACCATGGTTCAAAATCAAATCCTCATACTCATCCAGGCTTCGTTGAACACTCATCATTGAGAAAGTCAAATCTGGTCCGTTATATCGGCAGAAGGTACACTTACCAAACATGCAATCACGAATCACGCTTGTTGCATAAGTCCCTGGGGTCTGCAGATAGTTGCCATTTTCATAGGCATAATTCTTCCATTGAACTAAATCACGATCTATTAATGGAGAATTATCTAGTGGTTCTACTTGCCTAAAGTTACCCGTTGAGCGCATATCACCATCTTTAATTCGAATATGAAGGCCTTCAAGCGGGCAAGTTAGTCGCCACGACGCATTTTTAGCAATATAGTCCACAAGACGATGTAAAACAAAATCCACATGGCTACTGCGCACCACTATATCTGCATCAGATTCAGCCATTGTTTCTTCTGGCTTGCGCATTGAATGATAGCCTGTCATCACCACGATAGCTGAAGGCAGGCGTTTCTTTATCTCATTAATCGTTCTCCAGTAAAACTTCATAACTGGTGTTGTGCTTTCTACAACAACCATATCAGGCTTCCAAGCCACTAAATCATCAAGCCACTGTGCATAGCTTTTTAACTGGGCATTACCATCGTCCCAATACACATCGTGTCCATCCTGTTTTAACCAAGTTGCGGCCTGTGCATAAGTCACAGGCAATAGGTAGGTAGGCTCTTTAAAGTACTGAACATTTCGGTTTTGTGAAACCATGGCTTTTTGACCATGCGCGTTAACTATCGGCGGGTAAGAAATTGCAATACGCATAATAAATCCTGTTAAAAGAATACTTCAGTAATAATTTGATCACCGTTAATTCCGCCATCAAGCAGAATCTGAACTGAATCAACAATCATATTTCTGTTACCACATAGGTAGATTATCGTTTCTTCCTTTGGAGGATTAGTTTTCAAAAAATCTGTGACCCGCACACTCACACCTTGGGTATTATTAGAGATGCATGGATAATATCCACCAGACTTATAGTCCTCATGGTTATACGATTCATCAGAATACCGTATCCCGTGCAAAACCAAATAATCGAGCTCTGGGTAAGTCTTAGCAAAAGAATGAAATGGTGCCACACCAGTGCCACTCCCTATAAACAAATGCTTTCTCGACAAATTCTCTTGGTGAATACAAAATTCACCGTAGGGCCCATCAATTTCAACCAAATCACCCACATTGAGTCTTTGCAGTTTGGAACTCACCAAACCATCTTCAACTGCACGTATTAAAAACTCTAAATATGGCGCGTCCGCAGATGAATACATAGAATATTCACGGTTAATGCTCATACCAGGGACGCCTACGTTAAAGCATTGGCCAGCACGTATCACAACATCTGGGCGCTCGGTTCTTAGGAGAAATGTGTTTTTAGTTAAGTGCGTAATACTCAAAACTTTGTAAGTTTTCATTTTATCTTTCAAAAAATCAGTGAATATATTAAGAATCCAAGCCAAATAGGTCGCGCGTGTAAACCTTACCGACTACATCTTCGAGTACATCGGCCATGCGGTTGCTGACGATGATATCGGCTTGTTGCTTGAATTCATTGAGGTCGGTAACAACGCGGGAATCTAAGAATTCTCCGGCATTAAGCGCTGGCTCATAGATAATGACTTCAATACCCTTTTCCTTGATTCGCTTAATGACCCCTTGAATCGCTGAAGAACGGAAATTGTCCGAACCACTCTTCATGATGAGGCGGTAGACACCGACGACTTTTGGTTTGCGACGAATAATCTCGTCAGCAATGAAGTCTTTACGGGTGGCGTTCGATTCAACAATTGCCTGTATGAGGTTTTGGGGCACATCCTGATAGTTGGCAAGCAACTGCTTGGTGTCTTTTGGAAAGCAATAGCCTCCATAACCGAAGCTGGGATTGTTATAGTGGGTGCCGATACGGGGGTCAAAGCCCACGCCTTCGATGATCTGTTTACTATCAAGGCCATGGGTGGCGGCATAGGTGTCGAGTTCATTGAAGTACGAGACCCGCATAGCTAGATAGGCATTGGCGAAGAGTTTGACCGCTTCAGCTTCAGTGGCATCACTAAGGAGGACGGGGATGTCCTTTTTGATAGCACCTTCTTTGAGGAGACCAGCAAAGATTTCGGCGCGCTTGGAGCGTTCACCAACAACGATGCGTGAAGGATACAGATTGTCATGCAGGGCACTACCTTCACGCAGGAACTCAGGCGAGAAGATGAGGTTCTGGGTGCCGAAGGCTTGACGGGTTTTTACGGTGTAACCGACGGGGATGGTCGATTTGATGACCATGGTGGCGTTGGGATTGATGGTCATGACATCACGGATAACGGCCTCAATGGATTTGGTATTAAAGTAGTTGGTTTCCGGGTCATAGTCGGTGGGGGTGGCGATAATGACGTAGTCCGCCCCTTCGTAGGCTTCTTTCTTATCCAGAGTCGCGCGGAAGTTCAAAGGCTTGTTCTTGAGGTAGTCCTCAAGCTCTTTGTCTTCGATGGGGGACTCTTTACGGTTGATCTTCTCAACCTTCTCAGGAACGATATCCAGAGCAACGACTTCATGGTGCTGCGACAGCAGCACGCCGTTAGACAAACCTACGTAACCGGTTCCGGCAATGGCGATTTTCATGCAAAGGCTTCCCGCGCAAATAGTATGAACATTTTACCAGCCGGAGGCCGCTATTGAGGGCTAAAACGGCTTCAGACTGGCACCGTCTGGCAGCTTAGCCGGTCGGGATGACGCCCGTGTTACTGGACCAGCGAGAACTCTTCCGAGCGCTTGGGCGGGTACGATTCCCATTCGCTGCAGGCCGGGCAGCGCCAATAGAACTGGCGGGCCTTGAAGCCGCAGGATTTGCAGGTATAGCGGGTTAAGCGCTGGGTCTGGTTTTTAATGAGTTTTTTGACCAGATCCAGGTCGGCCAGCTGCTCGGCCGGGGTAACGGCGGCACGGGCTTCCAATGCCTTATCCAGCGCAATCAGGCTAGGGGTGCGATGCAGTTCAGCCAAGGCAAAGTCGTAGGCAGCCTGGGCCCCCTCTTCTTCCACCACTTGCTGACACACCACATCCAGCACGTCGACCGAGGGGTAACGCGTTAAAAAGCCTTTGAGGAGCTGCATGCCGTCTGCCTGACGGCCCATGCCTTTATACACTTCCGCAATGCGAGCGGCGACCAGCGACAGAAACTCCGGTTGCTGCTGTTCGATGCGTAGCCAGGCATCGATGGCCCGTTCCGGATGACCTTCTTTGCGCTCGATATCGCCCGCAATGATGCTGGCGCGCACGCACTGACGATGCAGGCTCAATGCCTGCTGTACATGGCGCCGGGCTTCGTCGGTCTTAGAGCGAATCAGCGCATTCTCGGCCATTTCACACCAGAACTCGGCAACCTCGTGTTGCGAGGCCAGCTCGGGCACCTTCTCGGCCAGTTCAATGGCTTTGTCCCAGGACTTTTCCAGCTGGTAGATTTCCAGCAATTGCTTCAGCGCCTCTTCGCGGCGCGCACCCTCAGACAGGCGTTTGAAGATCTCTTCGGAACGATCGAGCAGACCGGATTTGAGATAGTCGATCCCTAGCTCAAACAGCGCCTGCTCTTTTAAGGGCTGCGGCAGATCTTCCCGGTTCATCAGGTTCTGGTGAATACGCAAGGCCCGCTCCAGTTCGCCACGGCGGCGGAAGAGCGACCCGAGAGCAAAGTGCAGTTCTACGGTTTCCGGATCAACGCGCACCACTTCGTTGAATGCCTCAATGGCACGATCAGGCTGTTCGTTGAGCAGGAAGTTCAAGCCCTGAAAGTAAGCCTTGGGCAAGCGGCGCGAATCGGCGACGACGTGTTTAATATCAATGCGCGCCGCGATCCAGCCCAGCGCAAAGAACAGCGGCAGAATCAGTAGGGCCCAGGGTTCCAGTGTGAGCATGGAAATTCCTTCAGATATTCAACGGGTATCGCTTAGAGCGTCGGCGGCGCGTGTGCTTCGGATTCGGCCGGCAACGGGTTATTCACCACGCGTTGTTGCACCTCACGCCGGAGTTTGGCCAGTTCACGGCGCTTGCGGAGCAGATTGGGCACCAGCATCAGCATACCGAGGCAGAGACCGATCAAGAGCGAACCCAGCAGGAAGAGCACCAACGGAGCTTCCAGGAAATACCCGAGGAACAGGTTGATGACGACGGGTTCAGTATTCTCGATCGCGAAGGCGAGAAACAGGACGAACACGACAATGCGAATGATCCAAGCGATGGCGCGCATTTATACCTCCGACCTCATGCAACAAATACGATAAAAAAAGCGCTGGTAGTGATACCAGCGCTTTTCAGTTTACAGCAAATGACCTGATCGGCTTAGAGCGCGCCCGTTCCCTGAGCGGCCACGGCAAAGACCGGTGCCTCTTCGGAATCGTTCGAACCACTCGCCACCTGAGCCAGATCCGCCTCATCCACACGCTCGCGCAGTTCTTTGCCGGCCTTGAAATGGGGAACCCATTTCTCGGGGACATCGACGCGCTCGCCCGAACGGGGGTTGCGACCTACACGCGGCGGACGGTGGTTCAGCGAAAAGCTGCCGAAGCCGCGAATCTCGATACGATCGCCACGAGCGAGCGCATCGGTCATCGCGTCCAGGATCACCTTGACGGCGAGCTCGGCATCTTTCGCGACCAGCTGGGGAAAGCGTTCCGCCAGCCGTGCGATAAGTTCTGACTTGGTCATCGGGGATTAGCCCTGTTGGTTCATCTTGGCTTTCAGCAGCGCGCCCAGATTGGTCGTGCCGGTGGCAGCGCCAGCGCTGTCGGCAGCCAGTTTCTGCATGGCTTCGTGCTGTTCAGCCTGATCCTTGGCTTTGATCGACAGGTTGATCGAACGCGTCTTACGATCCACGTTGGTGATCATCGTTTCGAGTTCTTCGCCCACCTTAACGTGCTGGCTCAGATCTTCGATGCGATCACGCGAGAATTCGGAAGCGCGCAGATAACCTTCGACGTCGTCAGCCAGCTGGATGACCGCACCACGAGCGTCAACGCTCTTGACGGTGCCATTAACCAGGCTGTTCTTGTCGTGCATGGCCACGAACGAGGTGAACGGGTCTCCGTCCATCTGCTTCATGCCCAGCGAGATACGCTCTTTGTCGATGTCGATGGCCAGAACGATGGCTTCAACTTCGTCGCCCTTCTTGAAGTTGCGGATGGCTTCTTCGCCAGCAACGTTCCACGACAGATCCGACAGGTGCACCAGACCATCGATGCCGCCGTCCAGACCAATGAAGATACCGAAGTCGGTGATCGACTTGATAGCGCCCTTGATCTTGTCGCCCTTCTTGAAGTTCAGGCCGAAATCCTGCCACGGGTTCGACAGGCACTGCTTCATACCCAGCGAAATACGGCGGCGGTCTTCGTCGATCTCGAGGATCATGACTTCGACTTCGTCGCCCAGTTGAACGACCTTGGACGGATGAATGTTCTTGTTGGTCCAGTCCATTTCAGACACGTGAACCAGACCTTCGATACCCTGTTCGATTTCAACGAACGCACCGTAGTCGGTCAGGTTGGTGACCTTGCCGAACAGACGGGTCTGTGCCGGGTAACGACGCGAGATACCGACCCACGGATCGTCGCCCAGTTGCTTCAGGCCCAGCGAGACGCGGTTCTTTTCGGTATCGAACTTGAGGACCTTGGCAGTGACTTCGTCGCCCACGGCCAGCACTTCGGACGGGTGACGGACACGGCGCCAAGCCAGATCGGTGATGTGCAGCAGACCATCGATGCCGCCGAGATCGACGAATGCACCGTAGTCGGTGATGTTCTTGACGACGCCCTTGATGATGGCACCCTCTTGCAGGGTTTCCAGCAGCTTCTGGCGGTCTTCACCCATGTTCTCTTCGAGGACAGCGCGACGCGACAGCACAACGTTGTTACGCTTGCGATCGAGCTTGATGACCTTGAACTCCATGGTCTTGCCTTCGAACGGCGTGGTGTCCTTGACCGGACGAGTATCGACCAGCGAACCCGGCAGGAAGGCGCGAACGCTGTTGACCATAACCGTCAGACCACCCTTCACCTTACCGGTGATGGCGCCAGTGACCAGCGAGCCGTCGTTCAGAGCGGCTTCCAGCGAGTTCCAGGCGGCGATACGCTTGGCGCGGTCACGCGACAGACGGGTTTCACCGAAACCGTCTTCGAGCGATTCAATGGCGACCTGGACGAAATCGCCCACGGCGACTTCCAGCTCACCCTGATCGTTCAGGAATTCGTGTACGGGGACGTAGCTTTCGGACTTGAGTCCGGCGTTGACGACCACAAAATTCTGGTCAACGCGCACCACTTCTGCAGTGATGACTTCACCTTGGCGCATATCCTGCAGTGCAAGGCTTTCTTCAAATAAGGCGGCAAAACTTTCGAGCGTATCGGTTTGAGACATGAGAGAGAGGTTTCCTGACAAGAGCGATGCTGAAGACCAGCATTCGTTCCACCGGTTGGTAAGTTAAAAATGACAAAAAGCCTGTCCACGTGACCATCCTTGGTCACACGAACCCGCCCATTGTCGTTGGGTTTACGACGCTCGGTTGCTGGACCAATCGAGCACTTGAGCCACCGCTTGTTCAATGGTGAGTGTCGATGTTTCCAGAAGCCGGGCATCGGCTTCTTGCCGGAGTGGTGCCACAGGTCGCGCCGCATCGCGGGCATCCCGATCCTCCAAATCCTGCAGAATGTCGTGCAGTTTAGCGGAAAATCCTTTGTCGATCAACTGCTTGTAACGACGTTCGGCCCGAATGGCCGCCGTCGCCGTCAAAAAGACCTTGGTCGTCGCATCGGGGAAGACCACCGAGCCCATATCCCGGCCATCGGCCACCAGCCCCGGTGCCTGGCGGAACGCCCGCTGGCGTAGCAGCAAAGCCTCACGCACAGCCGGCAGCGCGCCCACGGTGGAGGCACCAATGCCCATTTCCTCGGTGCGGAACTGATCATCGACGACTTCGTCGCCCAGATAGGTCTGGCCGCCTTCAAAACGCACCGGCAACTGTGCCGCGATCCGCGCCACGGCGGCTTCGTCGTGCCAATCGATGCCGGCTTTACGGGCCGCCAAGGCGGTCAGGCGATACAGCGCCCCCGAGTCCAGGTAGTGCCAGCCCAGCGCTTGGGCCACCCGTTGCGACACGGTGCCCTTGCCCGACGCCGAAGGACCATCAATCGCAATCACCGGTACCGGCGTGGTGACTTCGGCAAAGCGTTCGAAATAATCGGGGAATGTCTTGGCCGTGCAACCCGGATCCAGAATGCGCAGCGGCGTGGCCAGCGTCATCAGCGAGAAGCACATCGCAATGCGGTGGTCGTCGTAGGTTTCGATCTCGGCACAATGCAAGGTGCTCAGATCCGCCGGCGGGATCACGGTCAGCGTATCAGCCGTCGTCTCCACCGTGCCGCCAAGCTTACGCAGCTCATTGGCCATGGCATCAATGCGGTCAGTTTCTTTGACGCGCCAGCTGGCAATGCCCGTCAGCTTGGTTGGGCCCTTGGCGAAGACTGCGGCAGGCACCAGCGTCATGGCCGCATCGGGAATGGCCAAACAATCCTGCTCAATACCCTTCAATACGCCATCGGCCGGTGCCGCGGCTTCGATCCAGTTCGGGCCCATCGTAATGCGTGCCCCCATGGCGGCCAGCGCATCGGCAAAGCGGATGTCACCCTGCACCGAGTCGGCGCCGACACCTTCCACACGCACCGGGCCACCGCCCATGGCACCGAGTGCCAAAAAGTACGAGGCCGATGAGGCATCACCTTCCACATACACCACGCCCGGCGAGCGATAACGCGCCCCGGCGGGCACGGTAAATTTCTGCCAGCCATCGCGTTGCACCTCGACGCCAAAGCGGCGCATCGCCGCCAGCGTGATCTCGATGTACGGTTTAGAGATCAGTTCGCCCACCACTTCCACCGTCACGGTGCGATCCAGCAGCGGCAAAGCCATCAGCAAACCGGTGAGGAATTGGCTCGATACGTTGCCTTTGACCGGTACCGTCACGGCACCGTTATTCACACCGGGTTGAATCTGCAGCGGCGGGTACCCCTCATTGGCCAGATACCTAATGTCTGCGCCCAAGTGACGTAGGGCATCGACGAGATCGCCAATCGGGCGTTCGTGCATACGTGGCACGCCCGACAGATGGTATGCACCACCGGCCAGCGCCAGTGCTGCTGTCAGCGGACGGAATGCCGTACCGGCATTGCCCAGAAATAACTCAGCAGACTTCACAGGCAACTTGCCGCCACAACCCGCGACCTTAATCGCACCCTCGCCCGCTGGCGTGACCGTCACGCCCAGCAGATTCAGCGCATCGAGCATCCGATCGGTATCATCCGACTTGAGCAGATCACGCACTTCGGTCGTGCCTTCGGCCAATGCCGCCAATAACAAAATGCGGTTAGACAGACTCTTCGAACCGGGCAAACGCACGGTGCCGCGACCAGACAAGATCGCCGGCAGATCAATAAAGGGAAGCTTGCTCATCAAGACTATCTACAGTGAAATCAGTGTGACCAATTCTGGCGTTTGTCGCGGGCATTCGCGAAGATGGTTTGCAACGCTTCGCCATCGCTATTCACCAGCGCCTGACGCAGTTGCATGAGGGCGGCGTTGTAACGATCCAGCTCGGCCAATAAGGCAGTGCGATTGGCCAGCGCAATATCACGCCACATTTCCGGGTGGCTCGCCGCAATACGCGTGAAGTCACGGAAACCCGCAGCCGCATAATCAAAGAGCTGATCGGCGTTCTGTCGTTTGGCAAACTCATCGACCAGCGCATAAGCCAACAGATGTGGCAGATGGCTCACGGCAGCAAACACGCGGTCGTGCGTTTCTGCATCGAGAATGCGCACATCGGCACCGCAGAGTTCCCAGGCACGCTTCACTTTGTCGATATCTTCGACCGCGTTCTCCAGCAGCGGCGTCAACACCACCTTACGGCCCTGGTACAGATCTGGGCGCGAGGCAGCCGCGCCACTGCTCTCGGCACCGGCAATCGGGTGCCCCGGCACAAACTGGTTGATGCGGTTGCCAAAAGCGGCACGCGCCGCTTCGACCACATCGCTCTTGGTGCTGCCAGCATCGGTAACGATGGTGTGCTCACCCAGATACGGCGCGATGCGCTGAAAAATTTCCGGCATCTGGCCGACCGGCGTAGCGACCAGAATCAGATCGGCCTCGCGCACATCGGCACCGGGGTTGATGCCCACCTCGTCGATGATACCGAGGTCATAGGCCGTCTTCAGGCTCTTCGGTGTACGACCAAAGCCAACGATATCGTCAGCGGCATGTGCCGCCTTGAGGCCGCGCGCGAAGGAGGCACCAATCAGACCCACACCGAAGATCAAGACTTTTTTGAAATGCATGGCGTGGCCCTGTTCCCTATCCCGATCTCAGGCGAGCGCTGCTTTAAGCGCTTGCAGGAAGCGGGTGTTCTCCGCTTCGGTACCAATGGTCACGCGCAACCAGTCGTGCATGGCATAACCGGCCAGCGGGCGAATGATGACGCCTTGCTTGAGCAGTTTCTGGTTCACGGTCGCCGCATCTGGCACATGGAAGGTAATAAAGTTCGCATGCGATGGCAGATGCTTGAGACCCAGCGCATCCAGTCCCGCCACAATCTGTTGCATACCATCGGCGTTGAGCTGATAGCTCTGCGCCAAAAACTCGGCATCTTCCAGCGCGGCAATTGCGCCAGCCAGCGCCAAGTTGTTGCAGTTGAATGGCTGACGCACACGGTTCATCAAATCAGCGACTGCCGGGCTACACAGCGCAAAGCCAATGCGCAGACCGGCCATGCCGTAGATCTTGGAGAAGGTACGCGTAATCACCAGGTTGTCGAATTCCGACAGCCACTCGGTGGTGTCCACGCGCAACGCCGGCGACAGGTATTCGTTATAGGCTTCATCGAGCACCACGACCACATTCTTCGGCAGGTCGGCGATGAAAGCTTTGAGCGCGTCGTATGGCAAAAAGGTGCCCGTCGGATTGTTCGGATTGGCGACCCAGACGATGCGCGTATCAGCGCGCACGGCAGCACGCATCGCGCTCAGGTCATGTGCATAGTCCTTAGCCGGTGCGGCGATACATTCACCGCCCACGCCCATCGTCGCCAACGGGTAGACCGCAAAAGCATGTGCCGAGAAGACGGCCGAGCGGCACGGTGCCAAAAAGACTTGGGCGATCAATTCGAGCACATCGTTCGAACCATTCCCCAGCACGACCTGATTTGCCGTCACACCGGCGTATTTGGCCAGTGCCGCTTTCAGTTCAAAATCATCCGGGTAACGCGCCAAGCCATCGACGGCCGCTTGCACAGCGGCACGCGCCTTCGGGCTCATGCCCAAAGGGTTTTCGTTCGAAGCGAGTTTGATGATCGAATCAACTGGCAAACCCAATTCGCGCGCCACCTCCGTAATGGGCTTACCGGGTTGGTACGGCGCGATCTGTTTGATATTACCTAAGGCGTGGTCGAGCAGATTCATGGTGATTCGACGAATTAGTAAACGGCACCCGGGTACGAACCCAGCACTTTGAGATAGGCGGCTTCGGCGGCGAGCTTCTCTAGCGCGCTCTTCACCGGCTCTTCGTCCACATGGCCTTCGATATCCACAAAGAAGACGTATTCCCACAGCGCATGGCGTGCCGGGCGCGATTCCAGACGGGTCATCGACACCCCGGCTTGCGCCAGTGGTGCCAGCAACGCCTGCAGTGCACCGGTACGATTCGGTGTCGACAGAATCAGCGAGGTTTTATCCTGACCTGAAGGGCCGGCGGCAAAACGCCCCAGCACCAAGAAGCGCGTCGTGTTATTCGGTTCGTCTTCGATATTGCTGGCCAGATGCGGCAACTGATAACGCTCGGCGGCGGCTTCGCCCGCAATCGCCGCCCAGGTCGGGTTCTCCGCAACCAGACGCGCGGCTTCGGCATTGCTCGCCACCGGAATACGCGGCACATCCGGCAGATGGCGGTTCAACCACTCGTGACACTGCGCCAACGACTGCGCGTGCGACACCACCTGTGTGATCTGCTTCAGTTCCGTCGCGCGGCTCAGCAGATTCTGATGAATGCGCACGACCACTTCGCCGCAGATCTTGAGCGAAGTACCGAGCAGCAGATCCATGGTGCGACCCACGGCACCCTCGGTCGAATTTTCGACGGGGACAACCGCGTATTCGGCATGGCCGGCTTCGACATCGCGGAAAACGTCATCAATCGACGACTGCGGCAGCAGTCGCACGGCATGACCAAAGTGCTTAACCGCAGCGGACTCCGAGAAGGTACCCAGCGGGCCAAGGAAGGCCACACCAATTGGCTGCTCTAGCGCCAAGCAAGCCGACATCACTTCACGGAACAAGCGCGTAATGGTTTCGTCAGGCAGCGGACCCTGGTTCAGCTCCTGCAAACGGCGCAGCACCTGTGCTTCGCGTTCGGGGCGGTAGATGAAACCGTCATCGCCGAAGCGCGCCTTGATCTCACCGACTTCACGCGCGCAACCGGCGCGTTGATTCAACAGATCGAGCAGCGTGCTGTCGATACCGTCGATTTTTTGGCGCACAACGGCCAGCGCCTCTTGAAGGGTCTGTCCTGCCGACTTGTCTGAACCCATGTCCGCTCCCGGCAACCAGTTGTATGCGTTATTACCCGTGACGACGCATGAAGTCGTTCATGAAACCGACCAGCGCCTGCACGCCTTCGATGGGCATGGCGTTATAAATTGACGCGCGCATGCCGCCCACCAGTTTATGCCCTTTCAACGCCAGCAGGCCGGCTTTTTCCGATTCTTCCAGGAAGACCGAATCGAGCGCCTTGTCTTTGAGCGTAAACGGCACGTTCATCCACGAGCGGCAATCCAGCGCGATGGGGTTGGCGTAGAAACCACCGCTGCCATCGATCGCCTTGTAGAGCAGCTCGGCCTTGGCCTGATTCTGTTTGGCAATCGCCGGCAAACCACCCTGCTTGAGCAGCCACTCGAATACCAGACCGGCCATATAGATAGCAAAGGTCGGCGGCGTGTTGAGCATCGAGGTATTCTTTTCTTCTTCGGCGTAATCCAGCAGCGCCGGAATTGCTTTCGAAGCCTTACCCAACAGATCTTTGCGGATGATCACCAACGTCACGCCGGCCGGGCCAATGTTTTTCTGCGCGCCGGCGTAGATCATGCCGTAATCACGCACGTTCATCGGACGCGACAGAATGTTCGACGACATATCCGCGATGAGCGGTACATTGTTGGCAACTGAGTTCTGCACCGCGCCGCCCAATTGCTTGAGATCAAAAACTTCAACGCCGCCAATGGTTTCGTTGCTGCAGAAATGCAGGTACTTGGCCTTGGGGTTCAGCGTCATCGCAGCCGGATCGACCAAACGCGTGAACGAGGCATCCGCACTGGTGCCAGCTTCGCGAATCGCATCGCCGTACAAACGCTGGCCTGCTTTCACGGCTTTTTCCGACCAGGCACCCGTCGTCAGGTAATCGGCCGAACCGCCGTCGAGCAGATTCATCGGAATCTGCGAAAATTGCAGCGTGGCACCACCCTGCAAAAACAGAATGGCGTAATCCTCGGGGATATCCATCAGCTGGCGCAGATCAGCAACAATCTTTTCGTAGATGCCGGTGTAGATCTTGCCGCGATGGCTCATCTCCATCACGCCACAACCCACGCCATGCCAATCAGGCAGCTCGTCGCGTACCTGCTCCAGCACCGCCAGAGGGATCGTTGCCGGACCTGCCGAAAAATTCCAGAGACGCATGCTGTTACCCCGGATGATTATTCTTCGTCGTCGGTTTCAACGATCTTTTCCAGACCGGCCAGCTTTTCGCCGTCATCCAGCGAAATCAGCGTGACGCCCTGCGTGGCGCGACCCAGTTCACGAATCTCGTTCACGCGGGTACGGATCAGCACACCACCGGTGGTAATGAGCATGATTTCGTCTTCGTCGCTCACCAGCTTGGCAGCAACGACACGACCGTTACGAGCGCTTTCGGCAATGGCCTTCACGCCTTGCGTACCGCGACCGGAGTGACGGAAGTCGGCCAGCGCCGTACGCTTACCAAAACCGTTCTCGGTAGCGACCAGCACGGTCTGCGCATCGTCTTGCGCCACGAGTAGCGACAGCACCTGTTGATCTTTCTGTAGCTTCATCCCGCGCACGCCGCGCGCCGGACGGCCCATCGGACGCACGTCTTCTTCGTCGAACCAGACGGCCTTACCGGCATCCGATACCAGCATGATGTCGTTGCCACCCGAGGTCAGTTGTGCGCCAATGAGGTAATCGTTTTCGTCGAGCGCCACGGCGATGATGCCGGCCTTACGCGGATTGGAGAAGTCCGACAACGGCGTCTTCTTCACGGTACCCAGCGAGGTGGCCATAAAGACGTAACGATCTTCGGCGAATTCCTTCACCGGCAGAATCGCGTTGATCTTCTCGCCTTCTTCCAGCGGGAACATATTCACGATCGGCTTGCCGCGCGAGATACGCGAACCCTGCGGCACTTCGTACACCTTCAGCCAATAGCAGCGGCCGCGGTTGCTGAAGCACAGAATGTAATCGTGGGTGTTAGCCACAAACAAGTGTTCGACGAAATCGTCGTCTTTGATGGCTGCCGCTTGCTTGCCACGACCGCCACGACGTTGTGCGCGGTAATCGGTGAGCGGCTGGCTCTTGATGTAACCGGTGTGCGACAACGTCACGACCATGTCTTGCGGTGCGATCAGATCTTCCACGCCCAGGTCTTGCGTATGCGTGACGATTTCCGAACGGCGCTTGTCTTTCGTCGCAACGACGAACTGTTCACGCACATCGTTAAGTTCCTGACCGATGATCTCGGTAATACGCGCTGGCTTAGCCAGAATGTCGAGCAGGTCGGCAATCTTTTCCATCACTTCGCGGTATTCGTTGACGATCTTGTCTTGTTCCAGACCGGTCAGGCGCTGCAGACGTAGTTCGAGAATCGCTTGCGCCTGAATATCCGACAGACGATAGCCCTTGTCGGTCATGCCAAACTCGGGACCAATCCCTTCCGGGCGCGAGGCTTCGGCCGCAGCACGCTTAAGCATGTCGCTGACCAGCGTGCTTGCCCAGGTGCGCGACATCAGACCGACCTTAGCGTCGGCCGGGGTCGGCGCGGCTTTGATCAGGGCGATGATTTCGTCGACGTTCGACAGCGCCACAGCCAAACCTTCGAGGATATGGCCACGATCACGCGCCTTACGCAGTTCAAAGACCGTACGACGTGTGACCACTTCGCGGCGATGCGCCAGGAAGCATTGCAGCATCTGCTTCAGGTTGAGCAGGCGCGGCTGGCCATCGACCAGCGCCACCATGTTCATACCGAAGGTGTCTTGCAGCTGCGTCATCTTGTACAGGTTGTTCAAGATGATGTCAGGGATCTCGCCACGCTTCAGCTCAATCACCACGCGCATACCGGACTTATCCGACTCGTCGCGGATTTCCGAGATGCCTTCGATCTTCTTCTCGTTCACGAGCTCGGCAATCTTCTCGAGCAGCGTGCGCTTGTTCACCTGGTACGGCAGTTCGTCGATGATGATCGACTGACGATTGCCTGATTTGTCCAGATCTTCAAAGTGGGTCTTGCCGCGCATGACCACACGGCCGCGACCAGTGCGATAACCATCGCGCACGCCCGATACACCGTAGATGATGCCGGCGGTCGGGAAATCCGGTGCCGGCACGATGTCGATCAGCTGATCAATCGTCAGATCCGGATTCGCCAGCAGCGCCTGGCAAGCAGCCAGCACTTCCGACAGGTTGTGCGGCGGAATGTTCGTGGCCATACCCACGGCAATACCCGACGAACCATTGATCAGTAGGTTCGGGATACGCGCCGGCAGAATCAGCGGTTCTTGTTCGGAGCCATCGTAGTTCGGCCCGAAGTCGACGGTTTCTTTATCAATATCGGCCAGCAGTTCGTGACCAATGCGGGCCATACGAACTTCCGTATAACGCATCGCGGCGGCGTTATCGCCATCGACCGAACCAAAGTTACCCTGACCATCGACCAGCATGTAACGCAGCGAGAAATCCTGCGCCATACGAACAATGGTGTCATAAACCGCCGTATCACCGTGCGGGTGATACTTACCGATCACGTCACCCACGATGCGGGCGGACTTGCGGTAGGGCTTGTTCCAGTCGTAGCCGTTCTCGTTCATCGAGAACAGGATGCGGCGATGCACCGGCTTCAGGCCGTCGCGCACATCGGGAAGCGCGCGGCTGACGATGACGCTCATGGCGTAATCGAGATAGCTCTTTCGCATCTCCTCTTCGATGGAGATGGGGGCGATCTCGGAAGGGTTGGA
>CALKUR010000070.1 GCA_937996725.1 uncultured Dechloromonas sp.
CGGGTCGGCATCGACCCTGAGGTCATCAGTGGCACGGAGGAGGCAGCGCTCTCTTTCGCGGGCGCCGTGCGCGGACTGCCCGTCGGGCTCGTGACCGCGCCGGCGCTGGTGCGCACGTAGGTCGCGCCCATGTCGACCGCGGCGCAGCGCTCGACGCGATCGTCGGCGACACCCTTGCCGCCGCCTGGGCGCTCGGCATCTACGACGTGCCGAACGTCGACGTGACCACGGTCGCCGAGCACACGCGCGGCGTAACCGCGGGCTCGATGCGTGGCTACGGCACGCTGCAGACCATGACGGCGCTCGAGACGCTGATCGACGAGGCACCCGACCAGGGGCACGAGACCACCAGTGAGGCGTTCAGCTACTGGCTGTGGCTGGAGGCCGAGCACGGGCAGGTCACCGGGGACTGGGCGCCGTTCAACAGCGCCTGGTCGACGATGGAGCTCTTCAGCGCCTCGGTGGCCTCCAGTTCGGCCAGCTTGGTCTGCAGTTCCTGCTTGCGCAGGCGACTGGCGTTCTCGATCTCCAACGTCTCGGCCATCTGGACCAGCGCCGAGATGTGCAGAGCCTTGAGTTCGGAAAGATGCATGGTGAACCGATAAAAGGGTTGGAACCGTCCGAGGGCTTAGGCGTCTAAACGCACGAAGCGCTTGGAATGACGTCTGAATCTTTTCGGGGAGGTCGGGTGCCTGAGTAGGCTGGTAGCGACGGTATGCCTCATGGGCGTGTCACTTGGCGTGATCCGGGGGATCTACCGATCTGGCCGGAATTGCTCCGGACAGGGTAAGACGATCTTGCGGGGTAAAACACGGGGTGGCGAAGCACCACCCCGTAAATATTACAGATGGCCGTCGAGGAAGGCAACCAGTTGCGACTTCGACAGGGCGCCGACTTTGGTGGCTTCAACGCTGCCGCCTTTAAAAAGCATCAGCGTTGGAATCCCGCGAACACCGAACTGGGCGGGTGTCTGCTGGTTTTCATCGATGTTGATCTTGGCGACTTTCAGCTTGCCGCCGTACTCCTTGGCGACATCGTCCAGAATCGGGGCGATCATCTTGCAGGGACCGCACCACTCTGCCCAGAAGTCGAGCAGGACAGGAGTGTCCGATTGTAGTACGTCAGCGGCGAAGGAGCTGTCGGTGATGTGGACAATATGTTCGCTCATAGCGCATTGCCTCTAGCGGAATAAGGGATTAAGGAGTGACTACTATGCCTGTTTGTGTCAAAGGATACAACCCAGACGTGCGCAGTTTGCCGCAAGACGGCATAATGGGCAAGTTGTCGATGACCGCCTTATTTGTCACCCTCTGAGGAATGCCATGACGTACGTCGTTACGGATAACTGTATCAAGTGTAAATACACGGATTGCGTAGATGTCTGCCCGGTGGACTGTTTCCACGAAGGCCCTAATTTTCTGGTCATTGACCCGGACGAGTGCATTGATTGCACGCTTTGCGTGGCCGAATGCCCGGCCGAGGCAATTTACGCCGAAGATGATGTGCCGGCCGGTCAGGAGGGCTTTATTGCACTGAATGCCGAATTGACCAAATTATGGCCAGTGATTTCGGAGCGCAAAGAACCGCTGCCGGATGCCGATACCTTCAATGGTCAGAGCGGCAAGCTGGCCGATCTGCAACGCTAATTCAAGTTTTCAGAAAGATTCGCAGGACGCTTTATGCTGGTTAAGGAAATACTCAAGATCAAGGGCAATGTGCTCTATACAACGCATTCGGGCGCCAGCCTGGGTGAGGCCGTGGCGACGCTGACCGAACATGATGCCGGTTCGCTGGTAGTCATGGACGGTGGCGAAATGACCGGCCTGATCACGTTCCGCGAAGTGCTGCAGGCTGTCGGTAAAACCAAGGGTGACTTGTCGGCGCAGACGGTGGCGGACTTCAAAGTCGTTAACCCGGTGGTGGCTCGCCCGGATATGCCGATTGAAGGTGTGCGTGAACTGTTAGTCAGCCATCATCAGCGCTATGTGCCAGTGATGGACGGCAAGGTGCTGATGGGTGTCATGTCGTTTATGGATGTGGCCAAGGCCGTTCTCGAAGAGCAGGGGTTTGAAAACCGCATGCTCAAGAACTTCATCAAGAACTGGCCGAGCGAAGACGCTAACGATTAAGGCGCATCCGCCATGCCCTACAAAAGCCGGTGATTACGCCGGCTTTTGTTTTTGACGGTTGGCGTTGGCGATCAGCACGGCGATCACGCAAGAGGCCATGCGCGTTTCCGCATGATCGGCGCGCGATGTCAGGACGATGGGCACCTTGGCCCCGAGCACGATGCCCGCAGGCACGGCGCTGGCCAGGTACTCCAGCTGTTTAGCCAGCATGTTGCCCGATTCCAGATCGGGCACCATCAGGATATCGGCGAGGCCAGACACAGGTGACTTGATGCCCTTGGTGCGTGCGGCATCGGCCGAGATGGCATTGTCGAAAGCGAGGGGGCCATCGAGCACGCCACCAGTGATCTGGCGGCGATCCGCCATCTTGCAGAGTGCCGCGGCATCAATCGTCGACTGAATCTTGGGGTTGACGGTTTCAACGGCCGACAGAATCGCGACACGCGGTTCGGCGATCCCCAGCACGTGCGCCAGATCAATGGCATTCTGGACGATGTCGACCTTGGCCTCAAGATCCGGATGGATGTTGATGGCGGCATCGGTGATCAGAATCGGTTTGGCGTAGGTCTCGACTTCCATGCGGAAGACGTGCGACAGACGGCGCGCCGTGCGCAGACCGTGGTCACGATTGACGACCGCGCTCATAAGCTCGTCGGTATGTAGGCTACCTTTCATCAACGCTTCCGCCTCGCCCTTATGGACGAGCTCGACAGCACGTTTGGCTGACTCCTGGCTGTAGGCGGTATCGACGATCCGATAGTGGCCGATGTTGAGCCCCGCTTCTTCGGCGACCTTTTGAATCTTTGTCGCTGGGCCGACCAGAATCGGTTCGATCAAGCCGTATTCGGCTGCCAGTACCGCGCCTTTGAGCGATTCGTGGTCACAAGGATGCACGACGGCGGTCTTGACCGGATCCATGCCTTTGGCCTGGTTCAGGAATGCCTGCAGCTTTTCATCGCGGTTCGAAATCATCACCTCAGGAACGCTGACGCGTGGTCGGATGATCTTTTCCGTTGGCGCGAGAACCTCGAGTGTTCCTGTGATGGCGCGCAGGCCGTTTTCAAGAATCACCTCGGCATCAAACAGCACATGCTGGGTGCGTTCGTATTTGCGCTCGACCGTCACTTTGAATGTCGCCGTATCGCCGACCATGATCGGGCGCAGGAAACGGAGATTCTGATCGACGAGAATGGTGCCTAATCCCGGCAGCTGGCAACCGAGCAGGTTGACCAGCATGGCGCCAGACCACATGCCGTTGGCGACGACTTCCCGGTAAATGCTGTTGTCGGCAAATCCGGGGTCGATCATGGATGGGTTGGCATCACCAGTGGCTGCAGCAAATAAGCGCAGATCGTCCAGCGTAATCGTACGCGAGACGGTGGCACTATCGCCGACCTTGAGCTCAGAAAACGGTTTGTTTTCAACGAGCTCGTTGGTTGGCGAAGAATGCTTTGGAGCGTGCGACATACAGGGTAACCTCTGGGTTAAAGCATGATGTGACGGCCGGCGTCGATCACAATCACGTCGCCGGTGATGCCACGACCCGCCGGGCTGGCCAGTAGCGTGGCCAGAGCGCCGACTTCGTCAATGGTGACCATACGGTGTAACGGTGCATTCTTGACACTATCTTCCATCAGTTGGTCGAATTCGAGAATACCAGAAGCGGCGCGTGTCGCGATCGGACCCGGAGAAATGGCGTTGACCGAGATGTTGGCCGAACCCAGTTCTGCCGAGAGGGCGCGCGTTGCGGCTTCCAAGGCGGCTTTGGCCATGCCCATGATGCCGTAGTGGGGGGCAACCCGGTTGGCGCCCTCGTAGCTCATGGTCATGATGGCACCACCATCCTTCATGAGCGGGGCGGCAAGCCGTGATAGGCGGATCAGGCTGTGGCAGGAAATGTCCATGGCGCGGTTAAACCCATCGCGCGACGAGTCGACAACGCGGCCATGCAGATCCTGAAGCGGCGCAAAAGCAATCGAATGGAGCAGAAAATCGAGTTTGCCCCATTGTTTTTCGACTGCGGCGAAAACCGCCTCGACTTCGGCATCATTTTCGACGTCCATAGGCAGTGTCAGCGCAGCATCGACAGCATCTGCCAGCGGGCGGACGTGCGGTTTCGCCTTTTCGTTCAGATAGGTGATCGCCAGCTCTGCGCCGGCCGCCTTAAAGGCTTCGGCACAACCCCATGCAATGCTGTGAGCGTTAGCGATACCGACGACGAGGCCTTTGAGGCCTTTCAGACTGGTGTTTTTGGCGCGATGAGGCATGATGCTTTCCTGAATTACGTAAAATGATAGGTGTGATGTTGCGCTGCAACGACCTTGCTGGCAAGGGGGTTTTGTCGCGCGATCGATTAATTTTTTGTGACACTATGAGCACCGAACAACGCCATTACATGACACCGGGAGGGCATCGTCGCTTGCGCGACGAGCTGGAATACCTGGTCAAGATTGAGCGCCCGCGGATTGTGGAAATCGTTTCCTGGGCAGCATCCAACGGCGATCGCTCTGAAAATGGCGACTATCTCTATGGCAAAAAGCGTCTGCGGGAGATTGATCGGCGCATTCGTTTCCTCATGAAACGCCTGGAAGATGCCCATGTTGTGGATCCCTCAACCCAGTCGCACCGGGAACAGGTGTTCTTCGGCGCAACGGTGCTCGTCTGCGACGAGGCAGGTGCCGAAGCCACATACAGTATCGTCGGCATTGATGAAGCAGATCCGGGTAAGGGTTGGATCAGCTGGGTGTCGCCACTCGCTAGAGCGCTGATCAAGCTGCGTGAGGGAGATGTCGCACGGTTTGTCAGTCCGCAAGGAGAACGTGAACTGGAAATTCTCGAGGTTTCTTACGTCACGATTGAGGTGCCGGGCTTTGACCCAGATGCCTGAGCCCTTGAAATTCGCCGAGTCGCCCTCAACTGTTTGTGCAGCTCGTGTTCAACTCTTTTGATTCAGATACTTATGACCACAACGACCGAAACCAAAGTTTTCCAAGCAGAAGTCAAACAGCTGCTGCAGCTGATGATTCACTCGCTGTACTCCAACAAAGAAATCTTCCTGCGTGAGTTGGTCTCGAACGCCTCGGATGCCTGCGACAAACTTCGTTATGAAGCATTGGCCAATGCCGGTCTTTTCGAAAATGATCCGGAGCTCGGTATTCGTGTGCTGATTGACGCCGATGCTAAGACGATTACCATCGCCGATAACGGTATCGGTATGACCAAGGATGAGGCCATCGCCCACCTAGGCACCATTGCCAAATCGGGCACCAAAGAATTTTTCTCGTCCCTGACCGGTGATGCCCAGAAGGACGCCAACCTGATCGGTCAGTTCGGTGTCGGCTTCTACTCCTCGTTCATCGTCGCCGATAAGGTGACGGTGCGTAGTCGTAAGGCCGGTGCACCGGCGTCTGAAGGCGTCGAATGGATCTCGGGCGGCGAGGGTGATTACACGGTCGCTGATATCGAGCATCCGGCGCGTGGTACGGAAGTGATCCTGCATCTGCGCCCCGAGCAGGAAGACCTGCTCAACGGCTGGAAGATCCGCGAGATCCTGCGCAAGTACTCCGACCACATCGCGCTGCCGATCCGCATGGTCAAAGAGACCTGGGACGAAGAAGCCAAGGCTATGAAGGCCACTGGTGAAGACGAAACCGTCAACCAGGCCAATGCGCTGTGGGCCCGTCCGAAGAGTGAGATCACGGACGAGGAGTACAAGGCTTTCTATCAGCACGTGGCGCACGATTACCAGGCGCCGCTGACCTGGGTGCATGCCCGCGTTGAAGGTCGCCACGAGTACACCCAGCTGCTGTACGTGCCGGCACAGGCACCATTCGATCTGTGGGATCGCAATTCGCGTCATGGTATCAAGCTCTATGTGAAGCGCGTCTTCATCATGGACGATGCCGAGCAGTTATTGCCGACCTATCTGCGTTTCATTCGCGGCGTGGTTGACGTGGCCGATTTACCGCTCAACGTGTCGCGCGAGATCCTGCAGGAAAGCAAGGATATCGAGCAGATCCGTTCGGGCTGCACCAAGCGTGTTCTCGGCTTGCTGGAAGAGATGACCGAAAATAACGCTGAAAATTATGAGAAATTCTGGAACCAGTTCGGCCAGTTGCTCAAAGAGGGTGTGGGCGAGGATCATGCGAATCAGGCGCGCATCGCCAAACTGCTCCGGTTTGCAACCACTGCGACCGATAGCCCGGAGCAGAAGGTATCGCTGAGCGAGTACCTGTCGCGCATGAAGCCGGGTCAGGACAAGATTTACTACGTCACCGCAGAGACCTTCCAGTCGGCCAAGAACAGCCCGCATCTGGAGATCTTCCGCAAGAAGGGGATTGAAGTCCTACTGTTGGCAGATCGTGTGGACGAATGGCTGGTCAGCCATCTGCGTGACTTTGACGGCAAGCAACTGCAGTCAGTGGCCAAGGGTGGTCTGGATCTGGGTGACCTGGAAGATGCCAGCGAGAAGCAGGCACGCGCTGCAGCAGAGTCATCTGCCAAAGATCTGGTCGAGCGCCTTCAGAAGTCGTTGGGTGACAAGCTCAAGGAAGTGCGCGTCACGCATCGTCTGACGGATTCGCCCGCCTGCCTAGTCGCTGATGAAAACGACCCGGGTGCTAACTTGCAGCGCATGCTTAAAATGATGGGGCAGAACGCGCCGGACATTAAGCCGATTCTGGAGATCAATCCGCAGCACCCGATGCTCAAGAAAATGGAGCTACTGCCGAATGACGGCGGTCATTTTGACGACTATGCGTCGATTCTGTTCGATGAGGCCTTGCTGGCCGAAGGCGGCCAGATCGATGATCCGGCCGGCTTTGTTCGCAAGATTAACCGGTTGATGCTGGGTTAACGCGACTCACAATGGCTTCGATGCGGAGTTGTGGCCGCTCGACGCCATTGTAGTGATTAATGTCGAGCACATAGGCCAGCGTATCGTCCGCCGTCGGAATAGTGGTGTCATTGAAACGGATGGCGTCGATACGCTGCGTGCCGCTGGCCACGGTCAATTTTAGGTGTTTGTCTTGTAGTAAACGGGATTCCAGAATCTGGAATTGATTGGCGAATACGGGTGCCGGAAAGCCTTGGCCCCAGATGCCTTCAGACAGCAGACGGGCGCTATTGAGGTTCAGGTCGCCTTCGCCTAATGCGCCATCCACCGCCAGACTTTGTTGTCGCGCTTCGATGGGCAGGAGTTGGTCGACCAGGTCGTCGAAGGCGTGCTGGAATAACGGGAAGTCTTGTTCACGAATGGTGAGCCCGGCCGCCATGGCATGGCCACCGAATTTAAGAATGAGTTCGGGATAGAGCTTCGTCAGATGGTCGAGCGCATCACGCAGATGTAGACCAGGAATGGAACGTCCGGAGCCCTTGATCTCGCCGCTGCCATCGCCGGCAAACACAATGGTCGGGCGATGCAACTGTTCCTTGATGCGTCCGGCCAGAATGCCGACAACACCGCCATGCCAGGTCGAGTCATACAAGCTGATGCCGGCGGTCGCGTGAATATCCAGCTGGTTCAGAATTGAAGCCGCATCGGATTTCATCTGCGCCTCGACGGCGCGTCGGGCGATGTTAAGCCGATCCAGCTCCTGGGCGAGCTTTAGTGCTTCGCCCATGTCATCGGTGAGCAGGCAGCGGATGCCGATGCGCATATCATCCATGCGGCCGGCGGCGTTGAGCCGTGGGCCGAGCAGGAAACCGAGATCGGTCGATTGTGCGCGGTCGGGCTGCTTGCCGGTCACCGCATAGAGCGCGAGAATCCCCGCACAACAGCGGCGGTTGCGAATCCGGGCCAGCCCATTGGCTACCAGTATCCGGTTGTTGGCGTCGAGCGGTACAACGTCAGCAATCGTTCCTAATGCCACCAGATCGAGCAGGCTGCCCAGGTTCGCCTGTTCGGCAGCGGCCCAGCCGCGCTGGCGCAGTTCCTGGCGTAAACCGATCAGGGTGTAGAACATCACGCCGACACCGGCCAGATTCTTGGACGGAAAATCGCAGCCCGGTTGATTCGGGTTCACGATCGCATCGGCGGCGGGCAGGGTGGTGCCGGGTAAGTGGTGATCTGTGATCACCACCTGCATGCCCAACGACTTCGCATGCGCGACACCGTCGATGCTGGCGATACCGTTATCGACGGTGACGAGACAATCGGGTTTGCCTTCGGCGTTCTGTGCCACCAAATCGACAATCGCGGGCGTGAGGCCATAGCCCAGCTTGAAGCGATCCGGCACAAAGTAACTTAAACGATCCGCTGTTGCGCCTAATAGACGTAAGCCGCGCAGGGCAACGGCGCAGGCCGTGGCACCATCGGCATCATAATCTGCCACGATACAGATGCGCTGACCGTTGATGATGGCCTCGGTGAGCAGATTTGCTGCTTCTGTCAGTCCCTTGAGTGCGCCTGGCGGTACGAGGTCTTCCATGCGGGTGCTGATCTGTTCGCGGGTCTGTATGCCGCGTGCGGCGTACAGTCGGGCGAGCAGAGGATGCACGCCGCTTTGTTCCAGCTGCCAGGCGGTACGCTCGGACCACGCGCGTTGCTTCAGGTTTGTCATGATCCAAGTAGTGTCTGTAAGGCCGGTACTTTAGGGCGAATGCCGAAGCAGCGTTGCAGAAAGTTGCCGCGGAAACCGCGGTCATGAGCATCAAGGCGCCAAGTCGTTTCCTGGTGTGCGCCGGGGCTAATGATTGATAAGGATTGCAGTGGGTGCCGTTGATCGGTCAGCGCGGCGAGTGCCGGCGATATCCAATCCGTGATGAATTGCGCCATGCTAATTTGCCAGGCATCAAGATCATTGTGTTGGGCAGCGGTTGCCAGACCGAGGGTAACGGCGAGTGTGTTCGTTGTGTCGGTACCAAAGGGCCTAGGGCGCTCCATGGGGGTATCAGTCGCAAGACAGAGTCCCTTGAGCATCGGGCTATCACCGATCGCCTGGGAATAGATGCGGGCCGGTGCTGTGTCGCGTTGGCCCAAGCCCCAGGGCCAGAGGCTATTGATCACCGGTAAGCCGACTTCTTCACGGTCAACGTTGACCGGATGTTGGTTGAGGCACATCTGGATGCGATTCAGCCATTGGAGGCCCGCGCTGCCGAGAAGTTCACGGGTATCGTCGGCGTCAATGCGGCGACCGGCCAATCGGCTGCAAGCCGCGAGGTCGGGCAGATCATTCGTTGTGCCTTCCGCGACGAAGTACCAACCGCATGCACCGCCCGAATCGCCGCTGCGCGGTGCTACAAAACGTCCTTCACCGGCGAATTCGTTGTCGAGACTCTCTAACAGGGCTTGTGTGTCCTGATCAGATAAGGTGTCGGCAGGAATCGTCGAAAGCACCAGGGTCTGTTGAATGAAGCCCAGGTTGACCGGATCAGCACAAAGGATGCGACCGGCGAGCGCCTGCCCTTCGCCAAGGCTGCGCAGTGCCGCTAAATGCGGGCGAGCCTCTGTGAAGCCGAAAAGGGTTGCTAGGCGGCTTTCCCATGAATCCGTTTGAACTAGGGTCGTTTGCGTGCGTTTGGCTGCGGCGAGTACGCGCGCCAGAAACTCGGCACCCGGAAAATCGTAGGCGTCCTGATGCCCGACATCTGGCCAATGAAGATCAGGGACGAACAGGGTCAGATGCATGGCAATCGGGCTTGAGGTGGCAGGGCGAGCCGGTAGGAAACTCGAATCGAGTGTAGCATAGCGACTTTGCGGCTTTAGGGCGCGTTGCGCCGGTCTGATAGTGAAAATCCCTTTCCAGTTATTCATCGGTCTGAGGTATGTCCGTAGCCGTCGGCAGATCGGTCAGGACAATCGTTTCATTTCGTTTATTTCCAGCCTGTCTATGGCCGGCATTGCGCTGGGCGTTGCCGCGCTGATCGTGGTGCTCTCCGTGATGAACGGCTTTCAGAAAGAGCTACGTTCACGCATTCTGGGTGTGACTTCGCATATTGAAGTGGTTGGTATGGATGGTGCGCTGATGGATTGGCAGCGTGTGGTCCAGCAAAGTCGTGAACTGCCGCAGGTGTTGGCTGCTGCGCCTTATGTTGAAGGTCAGGTGATGCTTAATGGTCTGAGCCGTGAGCGTACCGATGGGCCAACCATGCCGGGTAGCGGCGTTCGCGGTGCCATCGTTCGCGGCATTGATCCTGCTCTGGAAAACACCGTCGCCGATTTCGACACGCACATGAAATCTGGTTCGCTGGAGAGTCTGCAACCTGGATCATTCCATATCGTTCTGGGCAGCGATCTGGCCAGGGCACTGGGTGTGATGACGGGTGATCGGGTAACACTGATTGCACCAGAGGGTGTGGTGACGCCCGCTGGGGTTATTCCGCGCATTAAAAGCTTTACGGTGGGCGGTATTTTTGATTTCGGCATGTACGAATACGACAGCGGCTTGGCGCTGATTGATCTGCGTGATGCCCAGGTGCTTTTCCGGTTGGGACAGAAGGTGACTGGCGTACGCCTGAAAGTGGATGATCCTTTTAAATCACCCCGCATTGCGCGTGATCTCGCGCCGCGACTCGATGAACCCGCGTTTCTGGTCGACTGGAGCCGGAAACATGCCAACTTTTTTCGGGCGGTACAGATCGAGAAGCGGATGATGTTCCTGATTCTGTTCCTGATCGTCGCCGTTGCGGCATTCAATATTGTTTCGACGCTGGTCATGGCGGTGACCGATAAGCGGGGCGATATTGCCATTCTTAGAACCCTGGGGGCCAGCCGCGGCAGCATTGCCCTCATCTTTATGGTGCAAGGTGCGCTGATCGGTTTGATTGGTCTGGGCCTTGGTGTCGCTGGCGGTGTTGCGCTCGCCCTTAATATTGATGTCGTGGTGCCTGCCATCGAACGCTTGTTTGGTGTGCATTTCCTGTCACGGGAAATCTACTTCATCTCGGACCTGCCATCCGATCTGCAATGGAACGATGTGCTGACCATTTCTATCACGGCCTTTGTACTGACACTGCTGGCGACGTTGTATCCCAGCCTGCGTGCAGCGCGGGTCCAACCTGCGGAGGCCTTGCGTCATGAGTGATGTGATGAATGGCGTGGTGTTGTCCTGTCGTGGGCTCGGCAAGGTCTATGCCGGTGAGGTGGAAGATGTCACCGTCTTGCGGGATGTGTCATTTGATTTGGCGGCCGGTGAGTCCGTGGCCATTGTCGGGGCCTCGGGCTCGGGCAAAAGCACCTTTTTGCATTTGCTCGGAGGCTTGGATCAACCCACCTCGGGTGACGTGCTGATTGCCGGCCGCAGCTGGCAGACCATGTCCGAGAAGGAGCGTGGGCTCTGGCGTAATCGTCACATGGGTTTTGTCTATCAACACCATCACCTCTTGCCGGAATTTACCGCGCTTGAAAATGTAGCGATGCCCCTCATGGTTCGCGGGTTGCCGAAGGCCGAAGCTGAAGCCGAAGCCGAAGAATGGCTTGCCCGGGTGGGTCTGGGCCATCGCCTGCTGCATACGCCGGCCGCTTTGTCCGGTGGTGAGCGTCAGCGTACGTCAGTTGCGCGGGCGTTAGTCACCCGTCCCGCCTGTGTGCTGGCCGATGAGCCGACGGGTAATCTGGATCGCCAAACTGCCGCGCAAGTATTTGATGTGTTCCGCCAACTCAGCGTGGAGTCTGGCGTGGCCTTCGTACTCGTGTCACACGATCCGGATCTCGCTGCACAACTGGATCGCACCATGCGTTTGCAGGACGGCACACTCAGCGCGGTATAGGCCCTGCACATATCGTGTCGCGATTGCTTCTGGTCTTTGCGAGTGGCATCTTAGTCTGCCAGTGGTTGCCGGAGATTCCATCCTTGCCTTGGGGCGGGTTGTTTCTGGCCGCAACACTGCTCAGTTTGTGGATCCTGTATCAATGCCAGTCTCGTAGAGAGGTTGCCGCGCATTGGATGCGGGCACTTCTGATGGCGACCATCTTGCTAAGTGGTGTTAGTTATACCTGCTGGCGCAGCGCTGCAGTGCTGGCCGATCAATTGCCCGAAGCAGCGATGGGCCGGAATATCGACGTCACGGGTGTCGTCGATAGTCTGCCGGATCGTACCGCACGTGGTCAGCGTTTTTTATTCCGCGTCGAACGTGCTGAAGGCAAATGGCACATTCCTGGATTGATCCAGTTGTCGGTTTGGCAAAAGGATACCGACGGCGAAGTGCTGGAAAACAGTATTCCCCAGCGTATCCAGCCCGGGGAGCGTTGGACCTTTACGGTGCGCCTCAAGCGGCCGCACGGCCTTGCCAATCCCCATGGCTACGATATCGAAGCCCGGTTGTTCGAAATGGGCGTACGGGCAACGGGATATATCCGAGGCGGTCAGCTGCTGGATTCGTTTGTCGCGACCCCATCAACGCTCATTGCCCGTTGGCGCTATCAGATCCGTGAGCGCTTCGAGCGCGTGTTGCCGTTGGACGCTTATCCGGATGCCGGCATTCTCACGGCGCTGGCCATTGGCGATCAACGCGCGATTCCCGGTGAGATGTGGCAAGTGTTCGCCAAAACAGGCACGACGCATCTGATGTCGATCTCCGGGCTACACGTAACTTTGTTCTCTGGGCTGGTCGCCGTATTGGTCGCCTGGTGCTGGCGGCGTGTACCCAGGATCGCCAGTCGAATACCGGCGCAGCGGGCGGGCGTCTTTTGTGGCTGGTTTGCAGCCGCTTTCTACACGCTGATTGCTGGGGCAGGCATTCCCGCATTGCGTACGCTATTCATGTTGAGCGTAGGTGCCTTGGCGGTCATGACGGGTCGGCATGTGTCACCGTTCCGCATTCTGTTGCTCGCACTGGTCGTCGTTTTGTTATTTGATCCGTGGGCAGGTATGAGCCCCGGCTTCTGGTTGTCATTCGTCGCGGTGGGTCTGCTGCTTTGGGCAGCGCTGTCTGAGCATGGCGATGCTGATGAGCAGGCATCACTCGGCCAACGCCTACGGCGCTGGATCCGCAGCTTTGGAAGAACTCAATGGGCCGTCACCATCGGCACGCTACCGTTTCTGCTCATTTTCTTTAGCCAGTTCTCCTTGATTTCACCCCTAACGAACGCGCTTGCCATTCCCTGGGTGAGTGGGGTCGTTACACCGCTAACGATCTTGGCACTGGTGGTTCCCATAGATTGGTTGCTGGTGCTGGCTGATGCCTTGATGTCGCCATTGGTCAGCATGCTTGCCTGGGCAGCGGCTTTGCCGGTGGCCATCTGGCACGCCCCTGTGCCAACGCCCATGGCCTTTAGCCTTGCATTGCTGGGCGCGATCTGGTGGCTCATGCCCGCGGGTATGCCGGGGCGCTGGATGGCAATCTTTCTCTGTTTACCGTTGGTCTGGCCGCGGATGGCTCAAATTTCTGAGGGTCAGGCAAAAATCGATATCCTGGATGTGGGTCAGGGGCTCGCTGTCGTTATCCGTACGCTTGACCACACGCTACTCTATGACACGGGCCCGTACTACAGCGGTGTAGCCGACGCCGGTGATCGGGTGATCGTGCCCTATTTGCGAGCAATTGGGATTGATCGGCTAGATGGCATGATTGTCACGCATCGGGATACCGATCATTCAGGCGGTGCCCAGTCTGTTCTGGAGTCGATGCCCGTTCAATGGGTGGCCGATGCACCGGATACAAATTTTGCCGATCAGGTGCCCGGTGTTCGGACTAAGCGTTGTGTCGCAGGGCAAGATTGGATCTGGAACGGCGTTCGTTTTGAATTTCTCTACCCGCACAGCGCCCGCAGCGCCAAAGATCAGTCATCCAATCACCAGAGTTGTGTACTCCGGGTGAGTGCCGGCGGCAAGAGTATGTTACTAACGTCAGACATTGAAACTCCGGATGAAGTCGCCATGCTGGCCAAAGGTATCGGCCATAGTAACGTCATGCTGGTGCCGCATCATGGCAGTGGCACGAGTTCGGGATCGGATTTTCTGAATGCGGTTCAACCCGAGGTGGCCGTCATTCCCGTGGGCTATAGAAACCGTTACCGGCACCCCAAGCCAGAGGTGTTGTCGGCGTATGAAGCGCGTAGAATCAAATTGCTCCGGACAGACCGCGATGGCATGGTGCAGGTAAACCTGCCGTCGATGGCGATTACGGGTTACCGCCAGACGCACCGGCGTTACTGGATGGATCAATTTGGTTCGGCGGTGTCGCCGGGCGATGAGTGAACAGGACTATAACGATGAATCAGCTTTCAGGTGGCACCTTGCATTCGGTACTCTGCGGTGGAGCGCTAGGGCTCTATCGCATGGCGTATCGCGAGTGGGGTGACGCATCGAACCCGCGTGTACTGATTTGCGTGCATGGGCTCACGCGTAATAGTCTGGACTTCGCCCGGCTCGCTACCAAACTTTCGAATGACTACCGGGTCATCGCCCCTGATGTGGTGGGTCGCGGCGAGAGTGATCGGCATCCGGAACCCATGGCCTATAGCACCCTGACCTATGCTGCCGATATGGTGACCTTGCTGGCCCGCCTCGGTGTCGAGCGGGTCGATTGGTTAGGCACGTCGATGGGGGGATTGATTGGCATGATGCTGGCCGCCCATACAAATACGCCTATTCGTCGATTGGTGTTAAACGATGTGGGGCCAACGCTGTCGTTAGAGGCGCTCAAGCGCATCGTCAATTATGTCAGTGGTCCGCACGAGTTTGCCGACGGCGAAACTGCCCGTCGCTATGTGCGAACCATCTTCGCGCCGTTCGCGTTGTCTTCAGAAGCAGATTGGTCTGAACTGATCGACCACACCCTCAAGCCGACCGCGGATGGCGGCTTCCGCTTTAATTACGACCCGGATATCCGTAAACCGCTTGAAGTGGCGATGCTGGGGCAAGAGGTTGACCTCTGGGCACTCTATGACCGGATCCGATGCGCGACGCTACTGATCCATGGCGAGAAATCTGATTTGCTATCGGCTGAAACCGCCCTCGAAATGAGCCATCGTGGCCCGCGTCCACTATTGAAGACCGTTGCCGGTGTCGGCCACGCCCCTATGTTTATGTCGGACGACCAGATCGACCTGGTGCGGAGTTTCCTGGACAGCGAATGATGGAAACCTCCCCGTTGCCAGAGAGCGTTTGGGTAGATCTGGATGAAACACAGCGAACCCGCCTACTGACCGTTGCGCAGCAAGCGCAGACCGCTTACGGGGATCAGGTCCTGGAAAGCGGCGAGGCCACCTGGCCGCATGCGGTGGCCATGGCGACCCTCGCCGCCGAACTCCGCCTGGATGTGACTGCCCGCGCAGCGGCGTTGTTGTTCGCGCTCCCGAATCAGGAAGGCTTCGAGCGCGAGCGCTTTGAGCAAAACGTCGGACAAGATATCGCGCGCCTAGTTCGCGGGGTGAACAAACTGAATCAGATGCGGCCGATTGCCCAGGCATTCGCAACCGACGCCGCCTTAAATCCGCAGGACCTTAAAGCGCAGGTGGAGATCCTGCGCAAAATGCTGTTGGCCATGGTCGAAGACGTTCGCGTTGTGCTCTTAAGGCTGGCGTCACGTACACAGACCTTGCGCTACTACGCACAGAATCCGGATCCGGCCCGCCTGGCCGTGGCGCGTGAAACCCTGGATCTGCTTGCACCGTTAGCGAATCGCCTCGGTGTCTGGGAACTGAAGTGGGAGCTCGAAGATCTTTCCTTTCGCTTCTTGCAACCGGACACGTATCGTGAAATCGCTAAAAAGCTCGATGAGAAGCGACTCGAACGGGAAACATTTATTGCCGATGCCGTACAACGCGTTCAAGCGGCCTTGAAAGAGCGAGGCGTCGCAGCAGAGGTTTACGGCCGCCCGAAGCATATCTACAGCATCTGGAACAAGATGCACCGTAAAGGCTTGGATTTTGACGAACTTTTCGACGTGCGCGCCTTGCGGATCGTGGTCGATACGATTCCGGACTGCTATACGGCATTGGGCTATGTCCATCAGCTCTGGAGCCCGATTCCTTCCGAATTTGACGATTACATTTCTCAGCCCAAAGGCAACGACTATCGTTCCTTACATACGGCCGTGCAATGTGAAGATGGCCGTGCACTGGAAATCCAGATCCGTACGCATGACATGCATCAGCATGCCGAGCTGGGCGTGGCAGCGCACTGGCGCTACAAAGAGGGCGTCAGCAGCGGCGGCAACTATGACGACAAGATCGCACTGCTACGCCAACTGTTGAACTGGCGGGAAGATATCGGTGACAGTCGAGACTGGCAGGCGCATTACCGCGAAGCCGCTCTGGATGACACCCTGTACGTATTTACCCCGCAAGGCCGCGTCGTCGATTTGCCGGTGGGTTCGACCCCGGTTGATTTTGCCTATCGGGTGCATACCGAACTGGGGCATCGTTGCCGTGGTGCCAAAGTCGATGGTACGCTGGTCCCGCTGACTACGCCTTTAAAAACAGGGCAGCGGGTCGAGATCGTTTCGGCCAAAGAGGGTGGGCCTTCGCGTGATTGGCTGAACCCACATCAGGGATACCTGATGACCAAGTCGGCGCGTACCAAGGTGCGTAGCTGGTTTGCCAGCCAGGATCTGCCTGATGAGCCGCTGAAGGTACCTGATATCGAGCAAGCTGAGTTGCCGTTGCCCGATATGCTGCCCGAAGCCATGATTCGGCAGTCTCGGCATAAAGGGAGTAGCGGGGTACTCATTGTCGGAGTCGATCAACTGCTGACACAGATGGCCAAGTGCTGTAAGCCAGTGCCTCCGGATCTGATTCAGGGGTTTGTAACGCGAGAGAAGGGCATTTCGGTGCACCGGCAGGATTGCCCCAGCTTCCAGCATGTGGCGGCCCTGCATCCGGAACGCGTTATTGATGCCGATTGGTCCGATGCCGGTGTTGCTGAAAATGGCAGTGCCGATGTCTACGCTGTCGATATCCTAGTCGATGCGCAGGATCGACAGGGCTTGCTCCGGGATATCTCTGACGTGCTGGCACGAGAGCGAGTTAACGTCACCGCCGTGCGTACCCAATCGAAGCAGGGTGTTGCCGAGATGGCATTTACCGTCGAAGTCTCGGACATTAAGCGCCTGAATCAGGCGCTGCATCACATTCAGCAGGTCAATGGGGTGGTGAGCGCCCAACGGGGTTAAAAGCAGGCAACAAGTCAACAAATTAGCGTTTTTCCTGTTTTTGAAGACGTTTGTTGGCCTTAGGTCATTACAATGATGGTTTTGATGTTTTTGTTTGAATGGTTATGGCATCGACACCCTCTTTATCCATTGAAACTGATTCTGGGACATCGGTCGCTGAGTTGCACCGTCGCCTAGAACGCGAGTTACTCGATAGCTACGATGAAGAGCTCGAGATGGAACTGGATGATCAGCGCTTTGATGAAGTGCTGAACCGGACCTCCGAAGAGAAACGGGCCTCAATGGTCGTTCGGCGCCATTACTTCAAAGAACTCCTGCGGCTGCAGGGCGAACTCATCAAACTACAGGACTGGGTGTCGCATACGGGGCACCGCATGATTATTGTTTTTGAAGGGCGCGATGCCGCAGGTAAGGGCGGTGTCATCAAGCGTATTACTCAACGACTGAATCCACGTGTGGTGCGTACCGTTGCATTGCCAGCACCCAGCGACCGTGAAAAGACGCAGTGGTATTTTCAACGTTATGTGCCGCATTTCCCGGCAGCCGGCGAGATCGTGCTTTTTGATCGCAGCTGGTACAACCGCGCCGGTGTCGAACGCGTGATGGGCTTTTGCACCGATGAAGAGTACGAAGAATTTTTCCGTACAGTGCCTGAGTTTGAAAAAATGCTCGCGCGCAGTGGCATCACACTCATCAAATATTGGTTCTCCATCACCGACGATGAGCAACACGCTCGCTTCTTAGGCCGCATACTTGACCCCCTCAAGCAGTGGAAACTCAGCCCGATGGACTTAGAAAGTCGCCGCCGTTGGGAAAATTACACCGTGGCCAAAGAAACCATGATCGAGCGCACGCACATTCCCGAAGCACCTTGGTGGGTGGTGCAAGCAGTTGACAAAAAGAAAGCACGCTTGAATTGCATTCACCATTTGCTCCAGCATTTCGATTACCACGACATCGAACACCCTGAAATTGAATTGCCAGCGCGTGTGCGTAACCCTGACTACATCAGACATCCGGTTCCGCAGAACATGATTGTTCCTGAAGTCTATTAACGCATCGGTCATGCCATGTCACTTCAGACGCTGGTGGACATGCTGAACAAACAAAAATTGGTCGACAGCATGGTTCAAAGTCAACAGATGCACAAACACGACATGGTCGAGTCGCTTTTAAAAAAGCAACACGATGTGGAGTTGCAAAATTTCATCGCCAAGCAAAGTGCGACTGAGCTTGGCAGCTACTTGGATGTGCTGCCCCTAGAAGACGCTCAAAAACTTTGGCGCATGTTGCCCAAAGAACGCGAAAACGATGT
>CALKUR010000071.1 GCA_937996725.1 uncultured Dechloromonas sp.
GTCCAGAAGGCGCAAGCCTCGCTGAAATGGTTCAAGCGACAGGCTGGCAGCAACATTACGCCGATGTCCTGGTTATGCCGACCTGCGTCGGAAATCCGGCCTGTGTAGCGGAAAGAGTTGCGATGAAGTCGGCATAAAAAAGATGTCACGCGCATGATGAGAGCCCCTATTTCAAGGAGTTCTCATGTCGATCAAACCCCTAGAAGCCCAAGCTGTATGCGCCCGCGATGATCTTTTGCGGGATTTTGAAGTTGAGTTACTTCGGCAAGGATACAAACCAAGTACCGTTGCCAAAAAGAAGAAGTTGTTTGCTGATCTGAACGATTGGCTGCAGGTCCACGAACTATCCGCAGGTGATCTATCGTTCCAACTGGTGGATCGTTTCTTATTTGATCGCCGCTCTGCTGGCTACTCTAGACACAAGACGCATGAAACACTGCGTCCGATCCTGGACTATCTCTGTCGGCTGAAGATCACGCCTCCTCTTGAGGCGCCAGTATCCCCAAACCCCGCAAGCGCAATTCTCGATCGATACCGAATCTTCCTGACGGCAGAACGCAGCTTGGCCATGGTAACGGCCGCGCGGTATATCGATTGCCTGCGTCCATTCCTGTCCCAAAGGGTACTTGAAGGTGGTCTCGATCTCCGGAATCTGAAATCGGCCGATGTCACCGCCTTCGTGGTTGCGAGGTGTCCGCAACTGAACGCTGGCGTGGCAAAACTGACGGTCACAGCGCTGCGTTCGTTCCTTGGCTTCCTGCATCTCGATGGCGTCACGGAGCGATCGCTCGTCCACGCTGCACCAAAGGTGCTCCGCCGTCGGCTGGCCGGTCTGCCCAAGGGGCTTGAGCCCGATCAGGTGCGTCGCTTGCTTGCCGCCTGCGATGTCGACACCGCTGTCGGTTGCCGTGATCTGGCAATCTTGACCTTATTGGTCCGGTTCGGTTTGCGGCGCGGAGAGGTTGCTAGGCTCAGGCTTGACGATATTGACTGGCGCGCAGGTACGATCAGTGTTCACGGCAAGGGCAATTGTTATGAACAAGTGCCCCTGCCCCCCGATGTTGGGTATAGAGTCGCCGAATATTTGCAACACGGCCGACCGACGCATGCCAAAGAGCGGACCGTGTTCGTCAGGCACTTGGCACCACATCACGCGCTCAGCACGACCCGTGTGAGCACCATCGTAGCGGACGTCGCTCGGCGCGCTGGCCTTGGGCGAGTGCATGCGCATCGCCTGCGCCACACCGCAGCAACAGAGCTTTTACGAGCCGGTGCATCCTTGCCGGAGATCGGTCAGCTCTTGCGCCACCGCCGCACCGCGACCACGGCGATTTACGCCAAGGTGGACCGTGACAACTTACGTCTGATCGCACGCCCTTGGCCGGAGGGCGCGCTATGAGCAACCTGCGAAATTCTCTTGTTGATTATTTGAGCATGAGGCGCGCCCTCGGCTACAAGATGGACAAGGCCGAGCGGCTTCTCGGCCAGTTCGTTACCTTCGCCGAAGATCGCGGCGAGACCCATGTCCGCACCGAGACGGCGCTAGCCTGGGCAGATCTGCCTTGCGGCGCAGACGTGATTTGGACCTCCAGACGTCTGGCCGATGTTCGACTGTTTGCTCGGCACATGCAAACACTCGACCCAATGACCGAGGTGCCGCCCAGAGATCTTCTGCCGGCACGAGGGCGTCGCGCAACGCCGTATCTCTACACGGCTCAGGAAATTGCGGATCTGATGCGCGCCACAGAGATCTTGCGTGGATCGCATGTGCAGGCGACCTATCGCACGCTGATCGGCTTGCTGGCGGTGAGCGGCATGCGGATCGGAGAGGCGATAGGACTCGACCGAGATGACTTCGATGCGGGCAGCGGCATGGTAACCATCCGGCACGGCAAGTTCGACAAAGCGCGCGCCTTGCCACTGCATCCGAGCGCCGTCGCGGCGCTGAATGAATACCTGTGCCGAGACGACCGCCCCGGCGCGCGGAACACGTCGCCCCTGCTGATCAGCTCGACCGCCAAACGGCTGCGCTATACGGTCGTGCAGCCGATATTCCAGAAACTGCTGCATCATTGCGGCATCGCTGCGCGCTCGGCGAGATGCCGGCCACGGATCCATGATCTTCGGCACAGCTTTGCTGTCAGCACCATCGCCGATGACTACAGGACAGCCGCTCCCGGCTCTCGCCTTGCGATCCTGTCCACCTATCTTGGTCATACCGATCCTGGTTGCACCTATTGGTACCTGTCGGCGGCACCGGAGTTACTGGGGCTGGCGGGTGACAGGCTTGATAGCCATCTGCGAGGTGACGTATGACCACCCTCGCCACGACACTACAGGTGTTCTTCAGTGATCGGCTCATCCGCCAGCGCCAGGTCAGTCCGAACACTCTTCAGGCGTATCGCGACACACTGCGGCTGCTCTTGGTCTTCGCTTCGGAACGATACAGTAAGGTGCCAGCCAAACTCGACATCGACGATCTCGATTCGCCATTGATCGGTGCCTTCCTTGACCATCTGGAGCGCGACAGAAAGAACAGTGTGCGCACCCGCAATGCGCGGTTGGCGGCGATTCGCTCTTTGTTCCGTTATGCGGCTCTTCGTCATCCCGAACATGCAGCCACCATCGAGCGTGTTCTCGCCATCCCACCGAAACGCTTCGAGCGACGGCTCGTGACCTACCTGAGTGAGGCAGAAATCAAGGCTCTACTGGCCACGCCGAATCGGACGACCTGGACCGGGCGGCGCGACATGGCCCTGTTCGGCCTCGCGGTCCAGACCGGACTTCGAGCATCCGAACTCATCGGACTGCGCTGCAGCGATGTGCATCTTGGCTCCGGCGCACATGTGGGTTGCAATGGCAAGGGGCGTAAGGAGAGGGTAACACCACTGACTTCGAATACTGTCGCCGTCTTGCGGGCCTGGCTGGCCGAGCGCGCAGGCCAACCAGGTGATCCGCTGTTCCCAACACAGAGCGGGCGCACCCTCAGTCGAGATGCGCTTGAGCGCCGACTTGCAGGATATGTCGAGGATGCCACCGCTGTTTGTCCATCCCTGGCGTGTAAGCGGGTGACCTTGCATGTGCTGCGACATTCTGCTGCCATGCGTCTGTTGCAGGCAGGTATCGACACATCAGTGATAGCGCTCTGGCTTGGTCACGAACAGGTCGAGACGACGCAAATTTACCTGCATGCAGATTTGGGGATCAAAGAACGAGCTTTGGCCAAGACAGCACCAATAGAAACAAAACCCGGTCGCTTCCGGCCGAGTGACAAACTGCTCGCCTTCTTGGATGCGCTGTGATTATGCCGACCCCAAAGCAGCGATCTCCGCCACACAGGCCGGGTTGCCGACGTTGGTCGGCATAACCAAGACATCGGCGTAATGGACCTTATGCCGATGTCGGCATAAGGTTCACACAGTGCGCGGCGCAATGGCAGGCGCCCTCAAGAAGAAGCTGGGTCTGGAGATCACTTCAGAAAAGCAAACCGGTGCAGACCGCATCTACCGAATCACAACTACAACCGTTTAAGGACCTCATGAACCCGATCACTATCACCATCGAATCCAAGCCCACAACCATCAACTTCGATGGCCGCGAATTGCAGGTTCAAAAGCTCAGCATCCCGCTGCCCTTTGGCCGCAAGCCTACAGACATCTCCGACA
>CALKUR010000072.1 GCA_937996725.1 uncultured Dechloromonas sp.
ACCTGCCGACCGCGGCTCATAGAAGCGCAGCGTAGCAATCGCATCGACCCAGGCTTCGACATCACTGAGTGTTGGCAACGGTTCCGACATCCCCTGGACGTCGTCGATGTCATTCAAACCAGGCTCGACCCTGTTCGATGGTTCAACCACCATCCCCGCCAGAGCGGGTTCGTCCTGCGCCCATTGCGGCTCCTGACGTCCTTCGTCCACCAGCCCGACAACGGGCTCCTCTGAGACCGGGGCAGCAGATTCCAAGCCGTGTGTTTTACGATACTTACGTTCCAGCCAACGGTTATAGACCACCACCAACAGGATGGCGACCAGGCCGAGACCGACCAGGCTGAGTTGCAATTCGTTCATGATGTCGCCACCGTTTTTTCACGCATTTGGAGGGCTTCTTCCATATCGACTTCCACGATGCGGGATACGCCAAATTCCTGCATCGTGACTCCCACCAATTGACTCCCCATTTCCATGGCAATCTTGTTGTGGCTAATAAACAGGAACTGGGTCTTGTCGGACATGCGCTTCACCATATCGCAGAAACGTACAGTGTTGGCATCATCCAGCGGCGCATCGACTTCATCCAGCAGGCAGAACGGTGCAGGATTTAACTGGAATAGCGAGAAAACAAGCGCAATCGCCGTCAGCGTCTTCTCACCACCCGATAGCAGATGAATCGTCGAGTTCTTTTTACCCGGCGGTTGCGCCATCACCTGAACGCCGGCATCGAGAATTTCGTCGCCAGTCATGATCAACCGCGCCTCACCGCCACCAAACAGTGTCGGGAAGAGTGAACCGAAGTGCTGGTTGACCGAATCAAAAGTCTCCTGCAGCAAAGCACGGGTTTCCTTATCGATGCGACGGATGGCGCTTTCCAGCGTCTCCATGGCGCGCATCAGGTCATCCGACTGTGCGTCGAGGAATGTTTTACGCTCCTGCGCCGAATTCAACTCGACCAGCGCCGCCAGGTTGACCGGGCCCATGGCCTCGATCTCACGCTGTAGTCGGGTAATGCTGGCTTGCAGCGGTGCCGGCTTAAGGTCGCCGACGTTTTGCAGCAGAACTTCAATCTGTTCGGCCGAGCAACCCGCTTCCGTCAACAGCGCCTCGAATTGCGCAGCGGCCAATTCAGCCGCCTGCAGTTTCAGCTGATGATCATTGATCCGGGCACGAACCGGTTCTAGCTGTTGCTCCATGCGCAGGCGATTTTCTTCCTGGGCACGCAATGCACCCGCATGGCTTTCGGCGGTATCGCGGATATCGGCCAATGCCTGCTCGCGTTCGCCACGCATCATCAGTGCGGCTTCGAGCTTCTCACGCAGCTCATCGCCATCGGCACCTTCTAGCTCTGCCTTCGCCTGAGCCGTACCATCGTCGATGCGGCGGCATTCGTCAACGGACAAACGGCTCTGCGTCCGCAAATCATCCAGACGGGTCTGGCACTCACGGCAGGAAAACTCGGCTTCCTGCACTTCACGCTCAACCTTGACCATGGCATCACGAGCATCACGCAACGCACGGCTCGCGGTTTCGCGCACCGAAAGACGTTCGGTCAGCGATGTCTGCGCGATGGCCACCGATCCTTCAAGGTTCTGCAGCAAACCCGATAACTCGTCGACACGCGTAACTTCGCTTGCACGTTCGGCATTCAATTCTTCCTGCGCGGTCTTCAGGGCCTTGTGACGTTCTTCATGGTGACGAATCGTCTGCACCAGGCGCTCGTGTTCCATCGTCCTGTTAGAGAGATCACTCTGCGCCGTCTGCGCCTGCTGGCGCAAACCTTCCAGGGTCTGACGTGCCAGACGCAATGCTTCTCGAGCCGCTTCGACCGTATACGTTGATGCCTCTGCCGGGCCCGTCAATTCGGCAACACGGGCTTCCGTGCTTTCCAGTTCCTGCTGACGTTCGAGTAATCCATGGTCCGCCGCATCCGGGGCAAAGAAGGTCACGCTGTAACGATCCAGCAAATGGCCTTCCTGCGTCACGACGGTTTCACCCGCCGCCAGACCCGCTTGCAACGCACGCGCAGCGACCAACGTCGGGGCCACACGAATGCCGGCCAACCACTGGCCGAGAATCGGCTTGAGCCCATCTTCCAGACACTCGACCTTGTGCAACAACGCATCTGCAGTCGCAACAGCGGCACTGCCACTCGTGCCGGACATCATGAGCGTCACACGTAAACCCGGCGGCTCGTCGAACCAACGATCCAAATCCGGCAGATTCTGTTGGCCACAAGCCACAGCCTTGAGGCGATCTCGCAGCACGGCTTCTACGGCCAGCTCCCAGCCTTGGGCAACGCGAATCTGTTGCCACAACGCGGGACGGTCCTGCAGACCGGCTTTTTTCAGCCAATCCGGGAGGCTTCCTGTCGCCTGTACGCGCTCTTGCAATTGTTTCAGCGCCTGATGGCGTGCCTGTACACGAGTCAATTCTGCCTGCAACTCACGCTGCCGCTCGCTGGCGGCTTGTTGCGCGTGCTCCGCATCATGCAAAGCCTGTTCAGCAACGGTCTGTTGCTCCTGGAGCTCGGCCAGCGTCATACCCGCGGCTTCACGTGCCTCGGCCAGCACCTGTAGTTGTTCGGTATCGGGTGGGGTCAGCGCCGCTTCGTCGCGCGCCATCCGTTCGATCTGCTGATCAATCCGCGCCAGATTGCGTTCAGCGTTGGCACGATTGGCCTGTGCCACTTGCAATCGTTGTTCCAGACCAGAGAGCTCACCACGGAACTGGCCGGCCTGGGACTGCGCCTCGCGCTCGGCCGCTTCAAAGGCCGGCAGGCCTTCTTGAGCATGCGCCAACATTTCCTGTGCCTGCGCCAAACGCAGCGCGGCATGCTCCTGCAGTTCAGTCCAGCGCACCAGATCTTCTTCTGCTTGCACCTGACGTTGTTGCCAACTCTGCTTCTCTGCCGCCAATTGCATCAACCGCGATTCAAGATTGCGGCGCGTTTCCTGGCGGTGACGGATATCGGCCTCAATCGTGGCGACTTCGGCATTAATACTGAAGAAGGCGCTCTGCGCCGTCTGCACGGCATCGTTGGCCGTGTAATAAGCTTCGCGCAGGGTTTCCAGTTCAGCTTCGATGTTCCGCTGGCGGGCAACCGTCTCTTCCAGTTCAATCTGCGCGGTCGACAAACTCGCCGAGAGCGTGGTGGCATCAGTACGCCCTTCCAGCAAACGCACGGACCACAGCTTCTGCTGCGTGCCCATCAATTCGGCTTGTAGGCCTTGATAACGCTCGGCCACTTCGGCCTGGCTCTCAAGGCGGCTGATCTGCGTGCCTAGTTCCTGGCGGATATCTTCCAGGCGTGCGAGGTTTTCACGCGTATCGGCCAGACGGCCTTCGGTTTCCTTGCGACGCTCTTTATAACGGGTGACGCCAGCAGCTTCTTCAAGGAAGACGCGTAGTTCTTCGGGCTTCGCTTCAATAATGCGCGACACGGTGCCTTGACCGATGATCGCGTAAGCGCGCGGACCCAGGCCGGTACCCATGAACAGATCCGTCACATCCTTACGACGCACTTTGAGGTTGTTAATGAAGTAATCCGATTGGCCATTACGCGTGAGCACACGCTTCACCGACAACTCGGCATACTGGGACCACTGACCCACGGCGCGACCCAAGCTGTTATCAAAGACCATTTCAACGCTGGCCCGCGAGACCGGTTTACGACTGGTCGTACCGTTAAAAATCACGTCCTGCATCGATTCGCCACGGAGTTCGGTCGCACGGGACTCGCCTAAGACCCAACGAACGGCATCCATGATATTGGACTTACCGCAGCCATTAGGACCGACCACACCGATCAGCTGGCCCGGCAATTCAACCTGGGTGGGATCGACAAAGGATTTGAAACCGGCGAGTTTGAGCTTATTAAGACGCATAAATTCTGTTTTCGCCCTACAAAGGCGATAATCGGATGGGCAGACCAAAAAACTGCGCTGAACTGCCAATAAAGGCTGCTTATAATATCAGCTGAACAACCCCAAACATAACGCGAAACGTCTATGAGCACCCAACCAAGCAAGACGCTGGAAACTTTTCCGAATCCCACGCCTCAACGTGACTTCATCATTCATATGGAAGTCCCTGAATTTACTTGTCTTTGCCCAAAAACTGGGCAACCGGACTTCGCGACCCTGGTACTGGACTACATCCCGGACAACCTCTGCGTCGAACTAAAAAGCCTCAAGCTTTACATGTGGAGTTTCCGCGACGAAGGCGCATTCCATGAAGCCGTCACCAACCGCATTCTGGATGACTTGGTCCAAGCGACGGCGCCCCGATTCATGCGCCTGACGGCCAAGTTCTACGTCCGCGGCGGGGTCTTCACGACCGTCATCGCGGAGCACCGCAAGCCGGGCTGGCAACAGGCCACGCCCGTCACCCTGATTGACGTTCCCAGCCAGGCCAGCACGCGCGGCTGATCCTTTTGCATTGTTCAAGCCACCCCTGAGGTTCCTATGTACAACAAGCCCATCACATCCTTCGTTACTGCCATCTGCCTGCTGGGCGCCGGTCTGGCGCAAGCAGCCAACATGGCGTTCATGATGGATCAGGCCATGTCACGCTTTAACGAACAAGACGCCGAGTTTTTTAACGCCGCATCCGCCAAAGCCCTGGCCGCCAAAGATGGGGCTCACATCCGCTGGAGCAATCCGGCATCGGGTGCCTTTGGCACGGTCACGCCTTATCCGGATCCGCAAAAAAACCCGGCCTGTCGGGAGATCCACATCGAGAACGTCGCCGAGAACGTGAAGAGCGCCGGCTACTACCGATTCTGCAAACGTGGCGACGGTTCCTGGCAACCGGTTATGCCATCGCGCCAGTAAACAACCTACTCAGGCCAGGTTGCGATGCCTGGCCGACTGCACCCAGATCAGGAGTGTGAGCAGACCCACTGCGGCCAGGAATGTGGCAATGAGCGCCGCGCACCAGAAACCGGCAGCGCCCATAGGAGAGACGCCGAGGCTGGGAAGCCCCGTGAACGCCAACACGTACCCGCCAGCCAATCCCACGAGCCAGAATGCAGCAAGGTGCACACCGAGCGGAACAAAGGTGACGCGGTAGCCGCGCAGTGCGAATCCGGCGATCGTCTGAAGCGCATCAAATAACTGATAAGCGGCCACGTAGCCGATCAGCCCCACCGCCACACCAATGACGGCCGGATCTGGCGATCCGAGGGCGGCCAAAGGCTCCCGGAAAACCCAAAGCGCCGCCGCCAGAAATAAGGCACCGACGGCCGCCACCATGAAACTGGCGCGTGACAACGCTTCTGCACCGCGGACATCGCGTCCGCCGTCAGCCTGGCCGATCAGTGCTGCCGTCGCTGTACCGACTGCCAATGGGAACATGTAGACCATGGCTGAAATATTCGCGACGATACGGTGCCCGGCAAGAATTTCCGGACCAAGCCGGGCTATAAAGATCGCCATCAGGGTAAAGGCCGATATTTCAACAAAATATGACAACCCCATCGGCACACCGACGCGCAACAAATGTTTCTGCGTCGGTAGATCCGGCCGCCCAGGCCATAATCCGGCGCCCTGCATCAAACGGCGGTAATAAGGGCTCCGCCAGAGCACGAGCAACCCCGTCAGACAGACAGCCCAGGCCAGCAATGCTTGCGAGCTGGCCGCGCCGATGGCCCCCAGGCCTAAACCGAACGTCAGACCCGCGATAGTGACGCTATCAGCCAGTATAGGCGCCAGCAAAGCATGGCACGTCGTTTGCACCAGGCTGAGCCACATCAGCGGTCGAGTGCGCCCCACCCCGCCGGCGATAGCGTGGAACGCCCGATACCCCAATGATGCCGGCAAAGAGAGCGCCAGCACGCGTAAATATTCCGCCGTGATGGCGGCAACTGGCTCAGGCAGCTCGGCGAAGGCAATCATCCAGTCGGGAAAACACAGAATCACATCACCAATGAGTGCCAACAGGAGCACCAACCAGAAGGCCTGGCGGATCAACTGCGCAGCGCCCTCGCTATCCCCCTTCCCCAGGCGATGTGCCACACTCGGCAAGATCGCCTGCACCACACCGGATAAAGCCAGCGCCAACGATACATAAATGCTGGCGCCAACGGCCAGCGCCGCCAGATTGTCCGTTCCAGCCCGGCCAACAACGATGGTATCAATCGCCATCATGCCAATCGTGGCCAACTGTGCCACCAGGACGGGCCAAGCCAAACGACTTAAACGGACTATGGGACGAGACATCGGTTCAAGCTTGATCAATATAACGAACGGCATCAAACATGGCCACCCGGTCTGGCTGATACACCACCAACACCGTGAGCAGCATGCCGGTGAGCCAGGCCTCGGAAAACGCCACGAGCAGCCAGTAGGACGCAAAATCCTCCAGCAACGAACCCCAGGGGTATATCTGCATTAGCCAAAGCATGCCGGCCAGGGTCCAGCCAGTGAGCAAAACCACACCGGCACTCGCAAAGAACCCGCCCACAAAAATAAAGACGAAAATGTTGCTGGGTAACTTGCTCACCACATGCGCAAACCGTCGGCTAATCAAAATCGGCAAGAACACCAGTAAGCAGGCATTGAGTCCGAATAGCGCCCAATCAATAGACGCTATCACGCATACTGACACCAGGGCCAGGCTCAACGGAATGGCTGCCAGGCCTGGACCAAACACCAAAGTGCACAGCATGGCCCCCAGCAAATGTAGAGAAAGTCCAGGCAAGGTTTCTGCGCGTATCTGCCAGAGAACCATGAGCGACAGTGAGGCGATCAATAAGGGTAGCCAGGGCCTGCGGGCAGAACGGGTTTGCCAGAGAGACCGCCCCGTTCGCCAATACCCGATTGCCGCCAATATCGAACCCAGGATCACCCAGCCCGAATCAACGGCGACAGGAATCACTTGCGCGTGGCCCGGATACGTAAACGGAAGCCAGCTTCTTCCCAGATGACGCTTTCGTCATGTAGCGCTGCGGTGGTCATCGGGTTTTCGGCAAGCCAGGCCGCGGGAAGTTGTAGCGTAAATCCATTGACGGTTTCCCGTGCCAGCAGCTCAGGCGTATCCACACCTTCCAAACGGGAGCGGTGGAGAATCGATGCCAGTCGCAACGCCAGAATCTGACGCCAGGCGACATCCTCACGGTTGAGGCCCTCTACCTTATTCAGCTTGCCACGATGGCACAGCACCAAGAGCGCTAGACGCGCCTGATCCATCCGAGAGAAGCCTGGCATATCGGCATAACTCAAAATATAGGCACCATGCTTGTGATACCCCGTGTGGGCGATAGATAAACCTACCTCATGAAGACTCGCCGCCCAGTCAATAAACTGGGTATCGCGCTCAAGCTCTTCCGACTTGCGGAGTTTCAGACCCATCAAGCCTTCAAAGATCTTCAGTGCCGTCTCAGATACGCGCTCGGCCTGACCAGACTCGACCTGATAACGCCGTTTGAAGTTTTTGACGGTTGCGGCACGCATATCGTGATGATGGAAACGTCCCAGTAAATCGTAAAGTACGCCAAGGCGGAGGGCGCCATCGGCATAGGTCAGATGATCAATGTTCAGCGTATCAAGAATCGCCGACATGATCGCCACACCCCCGGTCAACACAGGGATACGATCCGGCTTGATGCCATCGAGCGGCAATGCTTCCATCCGTTTATACCGGAGCATCAATGCACATAGCCGGTCCAAACCCTGACGCGTAATGCCCGCCAATCCATTCGGATTCAAATCATTCTGTTCGAGAATTTCGGCAATGGCCTTGGCTGTGCCCGATGAACCGATCGCTTCGCCCCACCCGGTTTTTTGATAGGTATGGGCGATCAGCGACACCTCTTTCGCCGCAGCCATTTGTGCTTCATTCATGCGCTTGCGGTCGATATGTCCATCCGGGAAATAGCGCAACGAGTAACTAACGCAGCCCATGAAGAGCGATTCCAGACAGAGCGGCTTCATACCCTCACCGATGATGAACTCTGTCGAGCCACCTCCAATGTCAAATACCAGACGCTTCTCGTCGGATGCCGGTAAGGAATGCACAGCACCGATATAAATCAACCGGGCTTCTTCACGGCCAGCGATAATTTCGATGGGAAAGCCTAATGCCGCTTCAGCCTCACGCAAAAACGGCGTGGCATTCTTGGCCACCCGCAGCGCATTCGTCGCCACGGCACGCACTGCCTCTGGCGGCAAACCGCGAATACGTTCACCAAAACGCGACAACGCATCCAATGCACGCTCTTGTGACGCGCGATCCAGGCTCTTATCCGCCTGCAGCCCCGATGCCAGACGCACCGACTCCTTAAGCGAGTCCAGCGTATAGATCTGGTCGTCGACGACCCGACCTACTTCAAGGCGGAAGCTATTCGAACCCAAGTCAACGGCAGCGATCGATTCGTATTGCATGCAATATCAACTTCCTGAGTAGTAATCCGGAACGAGCATCGGTTCCGGTACAGGGTGACGGACATAGTCCGGATTATGTTGGCGTTCGGGCAGCGTTACTGGCTCGTGGCCGATGTCGGCATACGGCACTTGCGACAAGAGATGACGAATACAGTTCAAGCGAGCCAGCTTCTTGTCATTACCGGGCACTACCCACCAGGGAGCTTCCGGAATATTAGTCCGATCCAACATGTCTTCTTTGGCACGCGTGTAATCCTCCCATCGCCGGCGACTCTCCAGATCCATGGGACTGAGCTTCCACTGCTTGAGAGGATCGTGGATGCGCGCGAGAAAACGGGCATGCTGTTCGTCGTCCGTGATGGAGAACCAGTATTTCACCAACTGGATTCCGCTGCGCACCAGCATTTTTTCGAACTCGGGCACAGAGCGAAAGAATTCCTCGTACTCGTCGTCCGAGCAAAACCCCATGACACGCTCGACACCCGCCCGGTTGTACCAACTGCGGTCAAACAGCACGATCTCGCCGGCTGCGGGCAAGTGCGCCACATAGCGTTGAAAGTACCATTGCGTCTTTTCACGGTCATTGGGTGCCGGCAATG
>CALKUR010000073.1 GCA_937996725.1 uncultured Dechloromonas sp.
GAGGCCCTTGTATGACCTTCCAAACCATGTTCAAAGTCTACGGCGAACCCGTAGCCAAAGGCAGGCCCAGGTTTACCCGTCAAGGCCGTGCCTATACACCCAAGAAAACACACGATTACGAGTCCGAAGTTGCCCTGATGGCCAAACAAGCCATGGGAACACAAGAGCCACTAGAAACGCCTGTAGCGGTCTATGTGTATGTGACCTTCCCTATCCCTCAATCCTACTCAAAAAAGCGCACAGAGGCCTGTTTAAACGGCTCTGAGAAACATACAAAGAGACCTGACCTTACGAACATTGTCAAATCAATAGAGGATGGAATGAATGGCGTTGTCTACAAGGATGACAGTCAGATCACCAGCATCCATGCCACTAAGGTTTATGGCACTGTTGCCATGGTTGAAATCTACATCCGTGAGGAACTTCTATAAGGGTTTGTCCCTATAGAAATCAAGAAATCAAGTGGTAAATTCTAGCTGTGTTCAACGAAAGGAAATGAAATGGAACTCAACGGCAAGAAAGTGGACAAAAGCAGTTTGATCATCAGTGGCGTAGACAAACGAGACTACCCTGATTTCTGTGATGCTTACTTTGCTGCTGGCAAGTATGAAGACGGTACTTCGCTGGAAGACAAAGAACTGGACATGCTGGCTGACAAATACGCCGACATCGTTTGGGATATGGCTTACGCATCACTGACATGAGAAAACGCAGTAGTTACCGTCCTAAGGGCGTCAGGCTGGACAACTTGAGTTGGGTTAAGGCTGGTTTTCAAAAAGTCGGAACTCTTCCCAAAGCAGGTGTTGGTCTAAAAATTAAAAACCATGTTGCTTTGGAAACCATCATGCGTGGTGATGGTGACAGACTGGCTATTGACGACCTGATTGCATCCATGAACATTGCTGAGGCTCTGTACAAAATCAATCCAGCACTGGGATTGGACTATGCAACAGAGATTAAAGCTGCCCAGGATGCCATTTACAGCCTTGGCAAGCGGTGGTTAGACACTGGCAAGGTGGTGTTTACAGGGCCAGAAATGATGGCAGTACGTGAGGCTATGAACGTCCATGATGCTCAATTGGATGCTTGTACCGTCAAGGAAATGGAAAAAGCAATTGATTTGGTGAACACTGTTTACCGCAATAAAACAGCAAGGGCAATAGCATGAACCACATCGAAGCAATGAAGCAGGCGCTGGAGTTTATTGAGGCCAACACATATGGAGGTTCTGATGTTGATGTCTTAGCTATGGCCCTCCGCACCGCCATCGAGCAAGCAGAGAAGCAGGAGCCGGTGGCGTTCAAAGACAAAGACAGGAATGTCGTGATGACAATAGATGCGTCAGAACCGATTGGATACGTTTATTCAATTCACGGGGAAAGAATTAAAAGCGCCGCAATTGACAGCAGAGTTCCAAATGGAACACCCCTCTACACCGCCCCACCCGCAGCACCTGTGCAGGAGCTTGAACGTCTCCGTGATGAAAACGAGAGACTGCATGTTGAAAACAGGCGACTTATTGATCGCATAGAAACAATGGGTGTCCCTGTTGGTATCGGAGGTTTTTTGACAACTACAAATGCAGCACAGCGGCAATGGGTGTCGCTGACGGATGGGGAAGCACTGACAGAAGCCGCAAGGCATCTTGGCGAAATGCACGTTGAGAACTGTAATCTTAGCGACATCAAAGACTTTGCCCGCGCCATCGAAGCCAAGCTGCGCGAGAAGAACTCATGAAGACCTTTGACGATCCTTTCTCATATCCTGAGCCATTCAAGCCTCCAAAGACTGAAGAGCAAAAGGCTGACATACAAGCCAAACGCAGGGCTTACAGAGCCAAGAGGCTTGGCAGGCCACTAGGTAAGCATGGAGGCATCAGAAAGGGCGCAGGACGCAAGAGAACACGAGACTGGAGCCACAGGGTCTATCTGGTGTTAGACAACATTCAAGTGAAGCTACTTGAAGACATGGGTAACGGAGACCTGAGCAATGGTGTTCAGGCATTGATTTGGAGGCACATAGATGGGTAAGGGCTCGAGCCCACGTAAGTTCAGCGTGGATCATCAAACATTCAGCAACAACTGGGACGCAATTTTCAAAAAGAAAAAAGAATGTCCCCCATGCAACAACGACTGTAACCAAGGGCGGAACTGCCCAGCAAGGAATAGCAATGGAAATCAATCCGGAACGAGCGATCAAGTACATAGTGGAGAACGCTCCGATGTTTGCACAAGCGAAAGCAAACAGGGTATTTATCGAGAATTATCTGAGGACGGTAAAAAGCCGACTGATGAATGAGGAAACAGGAACACTCGGAAATAAGGAAGCATATGCGTATGCTCATGCTGATTACGTCGCGCAGCTGGAAGCTCTAAAAGTAGCAACAGAAGAAGAAGAGCGCTTGAAGTACATGCTGTCAGCAGCTCAAGCAAGAATTGAAGTTTGGAAGACCCAAGAGTATTCCAAGAGACAAGAGATGAAAAACCTATGATTTATTGGCCTGGAACTAACATTGCAAAGAGCAAAAACAATGCTTTTGATTGGAAAAACAAAAAAAGTGAAATCATGCAACACACTGATTTCATCAATTCCAACAGAGCCAAGCTACAAATGGCTGGTGCAGCATCTGAGGGTAGGGCAACTGTATTGACTATCAAGGAAAAGAAATGAACCACATTGACATGATGAAGCAGGCGCTGGAGGCGTTGCAAAACAGCGCCGTAGTCCCATCAATGTTTACGACTTGGGCTAAGTATCAAGCAGCCTTAGAACACAAGACACAAACCATCTCCGACCTCCGCACCGCCATCGAGCAAGCAAAGAAGCAGGAGCCGGTGGCGTGGCGAGTCAAATTAGAAATAAAACTCAAGGATGGTTCAATGAATGTTAGATACCAACTTCGCAACGAGAAGCTGTCTGCCTACGATGAACCCCTCTACACAACCCCACCCACATACGACCAAGGCTGGAAAGACGGATACAAGCATGGTGCATGGGCCAATACAGCCGCAAATGTGCAGGAGCCGCCACCAGAGTGCGAGACAGAGGCTGAGAAACGTGCCTATGCGTTTGGCTGGTGGAGAGCATTGGAAGCCAACAGAGCAGCACCTGTGCAGGAGCCGGTGACTTGGCGTAATGCCGCCATTCGCGTCGGTGAAGACCTGTGCTCGGTTGGGCCGTTTGGCTACTACGATATGACCGCCGAACAGTGGCTTGATTGGGCTCTCAGTGTTGTAACCGTTCATGCTCCTTCCGCAGCACAGCGGCAATGGGTTGGGCTGACGGAAGAAGATATTAAAGAAATCTGGCTAAAAGAAGAAACCACTTATGGCGCATTAAAAATGATCGAAGCCAAGCTGCGCGAAAAGAACACAGGAGAACGCACATGAGCATCGAAGCAATGAAGCAGGCGCTGAATTTCATTTTGGCGACCGGGGAGCACGACCAGCGTTGTGGCGCGTTTGATCTTGATGAAGAAGGGCGGCACTGCGCCTGCACGTGCGGACTTCGGAAAACGATTGACGCCCTCCGCACCGCCATCGAGCAAGCAAAGAAGCAGGAGCCGGTGGCGTGGATGTACCCGGGCGATCTGGAGCGATTCCAGACCAGCGAAACATTCGCACAGGCTTATTCGATTGAAGTGGTAAGCCCACTCGCTGGCAAGACGGTTCCCCTCTACACCACCCCACCCGCAGCACCTGTGCAGGAAGAAAACCTGTACGACCTTGCAAAACAAGCAGACAACTGGGGCCAACCATGATCGCTGACGATATTAGAAACCTTGCAAAGTGGCTGAACGAAGAGCAGACAGCGGAACTTGACCGGCAGGCTCTTGCCCGTGTTTTGGCTTATTTGCAGCATTCACCCGCAGCACCTGTGCAGGAGCCGGAGGAATGGGACGAACGCTGTGTTCTTGGGCACTGCGGATCACCAACTGGGTGCGAGTTGTCAAACCGCTGCCGTGCAGACAACACACCCGCAGCACAGCGGCAATCAGCACGGAGTGCGTGGGTTCGGCTGGACAAGGAAGAAATTGAAGACATCGCCCACGACAGTGCAAACGACAACAACCCGTGGTGCGACATCGCCTTTGCCCGCGCCATCGAAGCCAAGCTGCGCGAACGCAATGGAGGGCAGGCATGAACCGCGAAGACATCCAAATGTGGGCAACACAAGCACAACTTCCGCAAGACTACGAAACCGGGGAAGCTATGTGGCTTGATCGACTTGAACGCTTCGCCGCCCTTGTCGCCGCAGCAGAGCGCAAGGCTCTACATGTTGCAATAACGAATAAAGAAATGATCCCTACGCTTTCTCATGGGGTATTGCTTAAGCTGTCTGATGTTGCTGACGCCATCCGAGCAAAGGGGCAGGCATGAAAACAATCGAAGAAGTCATCGCGCTGGCCATTGAAAAAGGCCGCGTGGTCAAAGCCTGTCACAGCATTGAGCACGCAGCGATTGATTGCGGTGCGGCGCCAGACACCAACGAGCGCATGCGCATGACCGCTGACGGCGCACTGCTGCTTGTCGACGAAGGCCGCTACTGGCAAGTCGGCACGCTGGACGAGGTTTATAACGGACTGAGGAGCTTGACATGATGGAGTTCAAAGACAAAGACGGCAACATCACGCACACGCTGACCGACGAAGGGCTGATCTCGCGCATCGGGACTGTGTCGCCAGAGACGAAGCTGTGGGTCGTGCCAACGCAATCGTACAAGTTCCACGAACCACACCCCAACAGCATCCTGTTTTACAACGGCGCTCCCGACAACACCGAGGTTCTTCGCATCTCCAAGGAAGGCGTCTGGGCAAATCCTGACATACCGCCAGACGAAGCGGCGCAAGCTGTGCTTCGGGTAATGGATGGCTACATCAAGCAGATGGTTGAGCGCGTGCGCAGCGAAGAGCGCGAGGCGTGTGCGAAGGTGTGTGAACAGCTTTGGGACTATCCTGAAAACGGTATGGCAACCGAAGAAGAACACTATGGCAACAAGTGCGCCGACCACCTCCGAGCAAGAGGGCGGGTATGACCTACTTCCTGACAGCCCTAATTTCTTTCTGGATCGGCGTCTTTGTAGCGGCAAAAATTGCCTCTTGGTACTACACCACTTGACACTGCAAAAATATCTGGCATATTCCGAATCGTTGCCGTAGGAAGCGACAAATTAAGGCCGTTTACACATGCTCTCGCCCTTGGAGTTACTCTAGGGTTCCTACCGAGGGCAGTTGTAAGCGGCTTTTTTGTTTTCTACTTCAGCCATTCCAATGCGGTACGTCGGTGGTTGGATTGAAAAACCCTGTTACACGAGCAAGCCAGAGCAGGGACGGTGGGCGAATTCCTAGAGCCGGGTGGTTGAAAAAGTCTGGGATAGTGCGTATGCGACGACATGGCTCCGTAGAGAACGTCGAGGCACAGAGCGAACTGTATTCACTTACGGTAAGGCTGTGCTTTGCTCAAACAATCACCATAGAGAACATTTATGTACAGAGACAAAGATTTACTGAGACTGGCTCAGGGGCAAGAATGTTTGCTTATGGTCCATCGTAGGTGTCTGGGTGAAGAAGGATCTACAACTGTTGCTTGTCATGACAATTCCCTGCAATCAGGCAAAGGAATGGCTCTGAAAGCAGATGATTCTCGGACTGTTTGGGGGTGCTATTTCTGTCATGCAATGCTCGATCAGGGTCAGATGGAGTATGAGGAGCGTCAGGAAGCATTTGAGGACGCCTATATACGTCAGGTACAGGAGTGGGTAAAATTTGCTCAAAATCCCTGTTTAAAGCCTTGGAAGGTGGATGCCGCCAGAAGAGTCTTGGACCATCTTGGAGTGAGTTATGAATAGTGGCGAATTTGTCCTGACCCTGCTTCATGCAGCCACCAATACCCATTTGCTGCACCTGAAAAGCAAAAGCTACTCTGAGCACATGGCTTTGGGTGCGTTCTATGAGGCTCTTCCTGGTCTTGTGGACACCTTGGCTGAGTCGATTCAGGGTTTGACGGGTGAATTGCTGGAATACCCAGCTGATTACTACGCTCCTGCTGAGACTGCCATGCAAGAATTGGAAGATCTGAAGGACTTTGTGAAAGAAAACAGGCAAAACCTTCCACAGGAAAGCGAAATCCAGAATCTGGTGGATGAAATTGCCGACTTGATCAACAGCACTTGCTACAAGCTCAAATTCCTGAAGTAATAGTTTCTCCTTGGAAGGGTTTTAAGGGTGTCTAAAAAACACCCTTTTTCTTTTTTTACTTTGGCCAGAAAAACATATACCCACTCATTTCAAATAGGGAGGTCAAAATTTTTGGGGGGGAGGGGTCTTTCCCATGGGGGTGGATTGGGGCTGAAAAACCCGATAACCACGTCGAGATTAGGGTCATTTACCCCCTTGACTATTAATAGCGCAGGGGATCGGCAAGGCAGTTTCCCAATGGCCAGCACAATGCCAGCACATCAGGATGCGCACCAGTACCGCTAGAACGACGCACAATGCGTTTTTCTGGTCAGTCCATACCAATGCATCATCTGGGCAGAAAGCGCCTTAAAAGCCCGTTTTTACCCCTACTGTTTTTGGTCGGTTTCATCCCTGCCGGACAATGCCAGCATGGCCGATAGCATCCCTGCCAGCATCAGGCCGGCAAGAAAAAGAAAAACCCAGCACTAGGCCGGGTTAGTTCTGTCTCTGTCTTATCTGGTGTCGCATTTCTTCAGCGATCACCAGTAGGCGAGCGCGAGCGATAAGGGCGCGGAGGCGGGGGGTCATACCATGCTCCTAATAATTTCAGCGCGGTCAATCTCATGCGCCGTTTTGCTGGCCGAATAGCCGGTATCAGTGAAAAAGCGGTATTGGACTTCGCGCCCGCCGTCAATGCTCATGCGGCCCCGATACCAAAGCCGCGAGCCGTTGATGATGTAAATACGGTTTTTCTCAAGGGCTTCGCCCTTATCAGATAAATACGCGCTCATGGCTCAAGCCCTCCAAGACATAACCAAAGCCGCGCCAGCGGCCAAGAAAGCATGGCCTAGCAGGTAGGCCATTAACCAGTACTCCCAAAATCCCATAGTTCAAACTCCATCGTTTCAGGCGCAAAAACGCGCCCCCATAACCCACTGGTGACAATGGGTTGGAGGGGCGGGTTTTAGGGCTTCATGCTCCAGAAATAAAGGACAAGGGCAGGGCGAAAAGCGCGGCCAGGATGGCGGATTGCAGGAGGTCTCGGAGGTATTTCATTCTTCGCCTTCCTCTTCTTCCTCTTCGCTGAAATGCTCCTCAAGCTCTGACCAATTGATTTCGTCGGTGCAGAGGAAGTCGCGCAGGAAGTCGGGGATGTTGTCGCTGGCCTCTTCGATCTGCTCGCGGGCAGCTTCCAAGTCAGCGCGGCTCTCGGGGTTAAACCACATATTGACCAGCCAAGTAGCGCGGTTTGTCCAGCCGTTGTAGGTGTTTGCGTCGTTCATTTAAAACTCCATTCATTGCAAAACCGGGTGAAATAACCCGCCTAAATGCCCGATTAACAGGCATTTAAACTGATTATTTAACGTGCCCGCATCTTTTCCAATCTTCATATGTTGAATAATCGTTGAATATCACATATTGGCCGGCATTGGCATTAACGTGATAATTCAATACTTTGCGGATAATGGCATTAGGAAATGCTTTTAATGCTTGATAGCGTGAATCAAAATAAAACATAAAATCTCCTTATTTAGTCAAAACGTCAAAATAAGCCAATGCCCCGATAAGCAAAGCGCCAGAGATGGTCAAGGCCAGTGCAAAGTCTTTCAGGTTTTCAATAGTGTCTTTTTGCATGATGTTCTCCAATTAACGTGCTGATGGTCCAAAAGTCAAACCTAGATCGGTGTCTGCCGCTTCGGCATGAATGGCAGGCTCGATGGCCGATTCAATGTCCAGGATGTCTTCAGGTGTAAGCAGGTCAAATACTTCGGCGGTGTCTAACCAGACATTAGCGATGGCGACCTTATAGATGCCTTCTTGATCGTGCCAAGCTTCGGCGTCAACAGTCACCCAGGCAATCCGGATCTTGTGCTCGAAGGTGACGCGGATTGTGGGCAGTGCTTTCATGTTCTGTTGCTCCATGGATTGATTGAACATGGATGCTATTGTCTGCCTGAATCTGACGTGAACCTTACAAACAATACTGTATAGCACTGTACGTTAGGTAAAGTTTCACTTGAAATAGCTTTTCAAGATGTCATTAGATCTGTGGATAACTTGTGCATAAGTATTGGAGTTATTAACAGGGTGTGGATAAGTGGAAAAGTGCCTCTGGTGTAGGTACGAAAAGAAAAAGAAAAGATACCCAGATCGAGCTACATCCCTGATAGCACAAGGAAGATAGATAAGAACACTAACACTAGCTCGCATCTCTGGCGCCAATCTGGATCGTGACGCTCTTTCGCTGGAAAACCCAAAGTGATTGGTCTCCCCAGAGGGGAATTCTCTAATCCTGGCAGGCTTTCACATAACCCCATGCGTTATTTTGGGCGGAATAGCGGAGGGGGTAGGGCTGGATTGGAGGGGAAATAGAGGGGGCCCACTCCCCCATTCCCGAAATTTCTACAAAAACTTTTTCCCTCCCCTACTCACTATCGCACAAGCACTAGAACTCATGCATTACATTTGCTAGACAAAACCTTTGAAAGTGCGGAAAAACACGGGGAAATACCAGCTTTTGCCAAACAGAAAAGTAATACTTGGATCCTGTGTAAAAATTTTTGCTCTGAAAGTTTTGCCTTGTTAGAATGCGTCCATTCCGTAGTAGCACAGTCGGTAGTTGCATCGGCCTGTTAAGCCGAATGTCGGTGGTTCGAGCCCATCCTACGGAGCCATCTTATTGAAAGGCATGGTATGGAATGGCAGCTTGCTCACCCTCTGCATGATGTTGACGACATTGTGGAGATGGCGGATTCGGTGTTTGGTAGTGAGGCTGATGGGATATTGACGAGGGATCGGAATGTGTTCCGATATCGGGTGACGATGGCGGCTACTGAGCAGCTGTTCAACAAGGGGCGGGAATTTCTTGCTGTTTGCCGGAGTTGGGTTCCTGCTGGTGAGTATGATGGCGAGGAGGCTTATAAAGCCAAGCTGCTGGGGTACTGCTGGTTTGACAGGGGTGGGTATGCGACCTACTCTAACGAAGAGATTAGCAATGCCAAGTTTCATCATGTTGATTTATCTTTGCCTGCAAAAACCAGGGTGAGATTGATTAACGAGATGATTGACCAACATATATTGTGGGCGCATAGCTGGGGAATACCGGTTATTTGCTCAACCAGTATTCGGGCAGAGCATAATGGGTTTATGAGAATCCATGAGAAACGCGGATTTACTGTTAATGGTTCTTATGCCTGGATTCGGACTGAAAAAGCTATGGAGTTACTAAATGGACGAAAATGACATTTTGTTTGGCCCTATTCGGCCTGAAGGCTCCCATGTTTCTTCTGAAGAAGCCAAGGCAAAATCTCGTGCCCAATATGCCCAAAAGAAAGCCATGAAACTGGCCACGGGCAGAGCGGAGCCTAAACAGCTCGTTGGCACGGCCAAGGGAAAGCCCAAGTCGATTGTTAACCGTGTAACGGAATATGGATCCCTGTTCAACAAATTGAATCAAGAGCGGGTGGATAAGGGCTTGGCTCCCTTGAAGACGGCCATGGAAGTTTTGATTGACGCCATGCAGTCTGACGAGATAGAGTTGAAAGACAAGGCCAAGATTGCTGAAAAGCTGGCTACCTTTGAATCTTCACGGGCACCGATTATCAGCATCGAGCATGTGCAGAACATTCAAAAGGATGAAGAGGTTTCGGCTGATGACGCCTTGGATGATTTTCTTGAAGCTATCCGCAAAACCTGAAAGGTAGTAATATATGCCCCTGAAGCACTCGAAATCTGAGAAAGCTTTCAAGTCCAACATCAAAGCTGAGATGAAGGCTGGAAAACCGCAAAAGCAGGCTGTTGCGATTGCCTACCAAGTCAAGCGTGATGCTGAATCCAAACGCTCTCCGAAAGGCAAGAAATGAGCTATACCTCTGGCAACAAAGCTCCTACGCTGATGGCGCAGGCTCCCAATCGTGTTGGCAACAAATCCAAAGACCCCGCTAAGCTGTCTGGTGGCGTGACTGCTGTTACCCGTGCTATGGGAAACACCTCTTACGCTGCTGGTCGTCAAGGCGCTCCTGCTGTTGGCAAAGAAGCCACTTCTGGCCGTGGTCAGAAAGTCATGGTCAGCAAGCCTGAGTGCTATGACAAAACGCCCCGTAACGATGCTTACATGGGCAAGTCCACCAAGAACTATCTGGGGTAAATCATGTCCTACGGTAAAGTTATCTCTGGCGGCAAAGCCATGACCAAGGGCCTGACCAAAGGCATTAACGACAAACTGGCTGGTTTTGCTGGCGAGAATGAGCGTCGTGCCAAAGTCGCTGGTGCTGTTGGCCGTGCTTTTAATCAAAATCCCCTGTCTGACAATCACATCCAAAATGTGGATGGTGGTAAATTCACTGTTCCCAAGCTCCCCAAAAACATCTGAAAGGTAATGTATGGCAACGTATGATATTGAAGCACTGAAGCTGGACCTCCCCAACGCCAAAGATCTTGCGCAGTTCGTCTACGATAAGACGGGTATTGCGCTTGATCTGGTGGGCAAGAACAAGGAAGAACAGTACACGGTTGCTAAACGAGCACTGGAAGGCAAAACGGTTCCTCAAGAGTTCACTACTGATGACAATCCGTATGTGGACAAAAAGGATCTGATCCCCGAAGACCCAATGCCTCCTGTTCCGGCACGGGACAAAGACCTGCCTCCCGAAACCTCTCGGGTGCATTTCTTTGGCGCAACCAACATGCCTCACCCGCTGGACCCCCAGTCGGATCGTAAAGTCCATATTAACTTCTGGAAGTACGACAACGGCATGGTCACCTTTCAGATTGCTGGCCCTCTTGAGAAGCAGGCTGTTGGTAGCCGTATCAACAAGTACGGTCAAAACGTCCCTGAGCGTTACACCTGGATGGACCCCCGTACTAGTGAGATGGTGATGCGTCGTGTGGATGGCTCTTTCACTGAAAAAGGCCGCGGTCTGTACGCCTACTGTGTGGGCGAAAAAGGCGCTGGTATTTGGACACTGATTGACCGAGAGCAAGTCAGTATCTCTGCCAAAAACATTGCTAACCCGTGGGCGTAAATGGAAGATCCGACCAGCATTTTTCGTCGGAAACTTCCTGACCAAGCGGAAACTTGTGCAAGGAAAGCCCTGGAGTGGCTTCAAAAAGACCTCCAGGGCAATAGAAGTCTGTCTCCAGAGGATGTGCATTCCCTATCCTGTGCGGCAGAAATCCTTCTGACCATGCGCGATAAATATGGCAAAGAGTGAAGCCAGTGACTACATTCAGCCCATCTACAAAGATCGGGCTTTAAAGCATGTAATTAAATTGGCTGGTGGCAAAGCTGCCATCAAGCACATGGATCCTGAGCAACTTCTGAAAATGAAGAAGGCTCGGGATTCCGTGGCCAAAGACATGCAATTCAATACGATGAAGTGGTTTCGGCCATTCCCGTACCAAAAGCAATTCTTTGAGACTGGCGCACATTTCTCTCGCCGAGGAATGATTGCTGCCAACCGTGCTGGCAAAACCATTGCTTCCACGTATGAGGCTGCTTTTCACTTGACTGGTCGCTACCCCAAGTGGTGGAAGGGCAAAGTCTGGGACAAGCCTATTGTGGCCATGTGTTCTGGCGAATCATGGGAACAGGTGGCCAAGACATTGCAAAGCAAGCTTCTGGGCTGTGACGACATCAAGCAGTCCTACAAACTGGGAACCGGTGCTGTTCCTAGAGAAGCTATTGACGAAAAATCCATCCGGACTGACGGCGCAAACGTCTTGGCGGTGGAAATCTGGCATTCTTCTGGTGGCAAATCCAAGCTGTACTTCTCAAACTACACTCAGCAAGTGCGTCATTTGCAGGGTTTTGAACTTGACCTTGTGGTCTTGGACGAACAACCTCCAGACGAAACATTCTCGGAACTTGTTGTCCGTACTGCCCAACGCAACGGGCAGGTACTGTGTTCTTTCACCCCACTCAAAGGCATGTCCGGACTTGTTCGCAAGTTCTGGGACAAAATCGACGGATACACCCATGTCCGTGTGACTTGGGACGATATTCCGTATGTCAATGAGTGGGATGAACCGTTTTTCAGCCAAGAAGAGCGAGACCAGTTAGCCCGAGACTTTATGCCTTGGGAGCGGGAATGCCGCATGAAAGGTATTCCTCTTGTTGGCCAAGGCGTTGTTTTTCCGCTGCTGGAATGGCCGACTTACAAGGCCGAAGACTTGGAATTGTCCAAGAATCCCAAACTGGAACGCCTGATTTCCTTTGACTTGGGTATCAAAAATGATCCAACGGTAATTAGCTTCTTTTTCCGAAATCCGGAAACAGAAACTATTTACCTGCACCGACAAGTAACGGTTGACAAGGGACAGACTCCGGACGAATATGTCCACTACTTAATGGACAGCGAATCCAGAGGGGTTCCTATTGCCCTGCCACATGACGGTAGCCAACCAGGCCGATATACGCTCACTGAACAGTCGGTCAGAGAGTGTTTTGAGGACAATTATGGTTTGAACGTCATTCCGGGAGCTATATTGAACCCGGCAAACGATCAAGGTAAAGTAACCAACCATAAGTCATATGGAATCAATATAATGCGGCTAGGCATGGAGCGGGGTTCGTTTATGATTAACGAAACTTGCTACAAGTTCTTGGATGAAGCAAGAAACTATGCCATTGACGAAGCCGGACGGTTTTCTGATCCAGACGACCACATTGATTCGGCCCGTATTGGCATTTTGGCTTTGGTCCAAGGTCATGGAGAAACTGCTGTCAGTCGGGCAAAAATGTTTGAGTATCGACGCATTGCCCCGATTGAAGGCAAAGCTCAGCGCATATAAGGAAACCCTATGTTGGACCGCCAAAATCTGATCATCGAGCATCTTGAGGCTCCTGCTGCCAACAAAGGCGTGGTTTTCCAAGTTGCGCATGAGGTTTACCTGAAAATGGTGGATTACCTGAGACTTACTCAGGCAAAAAACACCTTCAATCGACTTTCAGATTACCATTATCTGAATATCGCGGTCAGTAACTCCACTGAGCCAATTCGCGGTATTGATTACATCCATCCTGTTGTTGCTCCTGGCGTTGATTACGCCACTTCCGTCATTACCAAATGCTTGATGCCCAACGGCAAGATTGAGTTTGAGTTTGAGCGGTTTAATGAGGCGGACAGTGATCAATCTCGCCAAGCAACCGAGATGGTCAAATACATGCTCAACAGCAAGAATGATTCGTACCAGATCATTCGTGATTGGGCACAAGATTCTTTGCTGCACAAGAACGGTATTGTGATGGTCTCGCCTGTGCGTGAGCCTATCGTGCAATACAAAGAAGTTGAAGGCACAAAAGACCAACTGCGCGTCTTTGAAACCCTTGCTGCCGAAAAAGGCCTGACGCCTAAGCGACAGAACATGCGCCGAGTCGATGCTGACTTGGAAGCCATGGCAATGGAAATTGAAGCTGGCGTTGATGTTGACCAAGCTGCCAACAATACCGCTGTTTACAAAGCCAAGTACAAACTGACTGGTTACAGCACAACTGTCCGAGTTAAGCATGTTGCACAACATTACTTTGTTTGCAACCCAACAATCCCTCGCATTCAGGATCAAGATTTTGTGGGGTTTTATGACCCCATGACCATCCATGAGTGCAAGGCTCAATTTCCCTATGTTGATATTGAAAAGCTTGCCGATCATGCCGCTTATGGCCCTGCTGGAGCATATCAAGCAGGCGCATTGGAAAATGATCTTGCTCTCCATGCTCGTGATTCCACTCCTGTTCCCGGCCAAGGTGTAATTGCTTCTGCTGGTGCTGACCGTTACAGCCGAGTGATCATGCTGACCACGGCATGGATCCGTAAAGACGTTGACGGTGATGGCGAAGAAGAGATTGTGGAATGCTGCTTCTCTGGTTCGTATGTGCTGTACGTCAAGGAAGTGGACTTCATTCCTCTGGCCAATATGTGTCCGAAACCCATTACGGGCAACTTCTTCGGCTACAGCTTGGCAGAACGTTTGGTTCCCATGCAGGAATATGGCACTGCTATATCCCGTGCTGAGATGGCTTTTGCCATGCAGGCTTCCACTCCTCGGATTGGCGTCAATCCTGAGTTTATGGATGCCGAAGAAATCCAGCGTGGTGTTTCTGCCATGTTTGTTCTGGATCGCAAGTTTGATCCCAGCAAGCACGTTTATGAGTTCGCTCCGATGCAGGGCAACTTGGCTTACGTCCAGTCGTCCATGCAACGGTTTGAGTCGGACAAGATGGCCATGATTGGCATGACCAGCCCGAACGATGTGCTCAATCCTGAAGTGATGAAGGATGGCAACAGTGGGTTTAAGCTGCAATTGGCCATGGGTCCGAATCAGCTGATTCAAGATGAAATGGTCAAGAACTGCGCCATTGGTCTGCGTGATGTGATCTATCTCACTTGGAAAACGCTGATCCAATACGCTGATGACTACAACATTCAGCAGTTGGCAGGCGCTTGCTCCAAAGGCGCTCCGTTCATGGATGCAATCTCCATGGACAACTACGAGTTTATTGATCGCAAGATGATCAACATTGACTTGGCTCTTGGGTTCTTGGCCGAGGAAAACCGCTTGACTCGTCAGCAACTGATTGTTGGCGCACAGACGGCTTTTGCTCAAGCCATGATGCAGCTCGATCCCAGCGCTCCTGAGATGTTTGTCAAGGCTCGCCGTCCTTACGAAGACACCCTGCGAGTTCTTGGCGTTAAAGATGTGGACGCTTATCTGCCTACGCTTGAAGAAGCCGCAAAGCTTATGCAAGCCAAAGCTCAGCAAGGCCCCGGTCCTGAGCAGCAAGAAACTTTGTCCAAGGTTGAGCTTAATAAAGCAAAGACGCAAGAATCTCAAACTGTGTCTGCGTTGAACATGAAAAAAGCGGAAGATATTGACACTGACAATATGTTTGAGGCTTTGGCAGCAAAACGAGGAAAGTTGTCAGCAGTTGAAATTGATTAAGTAAGGTATTGCAATGAAAAGCTTGGTTGATAATATCCGTGCCTATTTCAATAGGCGCACACGAGTAACAGATTCACACAAGGAGGCCAATGTATCTCGTAAAACTCTAGTTATTGAAAATGGGGAATGCGCTTCCCGACTCCTCAAAAATGAGGATTTTGCATTGCTGTTCAACCTGTATAGATTCCAAATGCTTGAGCGATTGGAAGACGCACGGGATGATGCAGACAGACTAAGCAACGCATACTATGTTGCTGGAGCACGAGATTTCATTGACTTCATTGAGAAGCAGGAATATCTCGCCAAAAGAGTAAATCTTGATCAAAACTCCTAAAACGAGGTAATATATGTCAGACGTTATCGAAAACTCGACCGTCAACGAGCAAACTGGTAGTCCCGAGGCTGCCATCGCTGCAATGATTGCCGCCAACAGGCGTAACAATCCTCAGCCTGATGGAAGTACCCCGCCACCAGCCGGACAAGAAGAGGCGAAAGCTGAATCCCCGGAGGCGGCTCCCGAAGAGGAAGCTGAACCTGAAAATGTCGTAAGTGAAGCTCCGGAATCTGAAGATTCGGAAGTTGAGGAAGAGTCCGGTGAAGAAGCCGTAAACGAACCCGTCAATTTCTTTGAGTTTGCAGATCAAAATCCTGACCTGAAAATCCGGATTCCCAATAAAAACGCCGAAGGTGGCTTTATTGAGATTTCGGCCAAAAAGGCAGCGACTCTCCTGGGTCAAACTAGCGATATTGATGAAAATGCGCGGAAGCTTAAAGCTGAACGTGCTGATTTTGAAGAGTATGAGTCGAAACGAAAGTCTGAACTAGACGGTCTGCAAATCGGCTTGGAATTGACCATTGTTCCCCAGTTGCAACAAGCGGCTGATGAACTGATCACTCTCCAGCAGTACAACCAGCAATGGCAGCAGATTCGTGACAGGGCAACTTCTGAAGTCGAACGCAGTGAAGCAGAAGCGGCAATCCGCCAAAATGCCCAACTGATCGACGAGAAATCCAAGTTCATTCAATCGAATCGTCCGAAGGTTGAAGAGTTCTATCAGGTACGAAGCCAGTACGTCCAGCAAGAGCTGGAAAAAGCTCGGCAATCGTTTTCTGACAAAGAACTTGCCAACAAGGCCAACTTTACCGAACTTCGGGACAAGCTGGCTTCGGAGTGGAAAGGTGCGCAGGGATCATTTGTTCCTGGAGTCAAGAATCTTGACCTTGTTTCCAGTGACGAATATCTGTTGGGTTTGATTCGGGACGGCATGAAGTTCCGTGAAGGTCCAAAAGTGCGCAATGCTGGCGGTTCTCTTGCAGCAGCAGGGAAGCCGGTGGCAAAAGCCAAAACCGCTCCTGAGGATAAGGCTACTGAGCTTCAAAAGAAAGCACAGGCAGGCGATAAGAATGCCGCTCGTGACCTTTTAGCAACCATGCTTGCAGCTAACAAACAACGCCGCAAGTAACTTTTGGAGAATTTAAGATGGCAACCATCACCTCTGCAAACCTGGGTAACGGCAACGGTTCCTACACCACCGACATTGTCGTTAAAGACCTGGACATGACCGTTTCTAACTATGTTAAGGATCGCACCCCGATCACTAACATGGCTATGAGCAAAAAGCGCAAGGTCAACTCGACCCTGCACATTTGGCCGAACGACTACTTCCGCACCCCCAGCCTGAACGCCAAGCTGGAAGGCGCTGCTGTGTCCGCTTCGGATGCCGCTTCCAACACCCGCTCTAACCTGGGCAACTACACCCAGATCTTCACGACCGTGATCGGTGCTACCGGTACCGCTCGTGCTGTGGAGCAGGCTGGTGGCGATCCGCAGGCTTACCAAGAAGTCAAACAGTTGACCGAAATCATGTTTGACGTCGAACTGCAAATGGTTCGTGCTGACGGCGCTTCTATCAAGTACGCTGGTCAAGCCGCTACCCAAGGTTCGTCGCCTAACAACGGTCGTCGTTTTGGCTCGCTGTACAGCTTTGCTGGCACCCGCTCTGGTAACGATACCGATGGTACCTCCGTTCTGAACCTGGCTACCAGCGACAGCAACGACACCACCTCGGCTACCAATACCAACACGCCTTTCAACGGCAACCTGGCCAACGCTGGTCTGGGCTACTTCACCTTTTCGTCTGGTGTGACGCTGCAGCAATTCAGCCCCTACCTGTACAAGCAGCTGGTGACTGTGGCTGAACAGCGCTTCAACGCCAAAATCACCAACATGGTGGTTCCGACGTCGATGCGTACCCACATCAGCGACATGATGCCCACCAGCCGTTCTATCAACCGTTTCAACCCGGCTGATAAAGGCGACACCATCAGCACCTACGAAGGTGACTTCAACTACACCTACCAAATCGACGATTCGTGGGTTATGGACCAGACCGGCGCTGACAACACCAGCGCTCTGTTCCTGAACCCCGACGTTATCCAGTGGGGTAGCCTGCGCGAACTGGGCCCGAACAACGAAGTGTTCTCGAACGCTGACGCTTCGCTCGACCAGTACATCCTTGAAGGCACGCTCATTGTCCGCAACCCAGCTGGCGTTGCCGTCTTGGCAGCAATTGCACCCACTGGTGCAGCAGTAACTGCTCCTCGTCCTTCGGCTCAGGTGCAGCGCTATCTTGCTTAAATCAGTACTTGACTAAAGTTGCAATGGGGTCTAATATGGCCTCATTGCAATGGAGGTCAAGATGCTCGATTTACCCAAGAACAGAGATGAGGCTCGTGAAGCTGGGTCAAAAGCCTACTTCACGGGTCTTTTCTGCAAACAAGGTCACATATCAAAAAGATGGACGGCAACAGGAAACTGCGCCGAATGTCAAAAGCAGCGTACCAAAGCATGGTCGGATGCAAATCCTGAAAAAGTTAGGGCATATTTAAATACGCCAGAAATGGCAGAAAAAAGAAAGTCATATGCCAAAGACTTTTATCAAAAGAACCGTGATTACTACATTGCCAAAGATGCTGGCCGTAGAGCAAAGAAACTTCAGGCAACTACTGCCTGGGGCCAAGAAGGCGTGCGAGCTTTTTATAAAAAAGCAAAAGAATTGCAAGCCATGAATCCTGGAACGAAGTATCATGTAGACCATATCGTGCCACTGGCTGGTGACAACGTTTGTGGACTGCATAACCAATTCAACCTGCAAATCTTGACGGCACAACAAAACTGGAAAAAAGGTAAAGCATGGGACTGAACGCAAACAATGAAGAGGCCCTCATCAAAGAAGACTATTACACCGGAGGCATTCTTGAGTCCGGTGTAGAAGGTGCTTTGCGCAAAAACGACAAGCTTTACAACGAAGTCAAATCTGGCACTTGGTCTCAAACCTTTGATACCGGTAACCTGAAATACACGATTGGCGCTCAAGACGGCACTCGCTATGTTCAATATGACCAGAAAAACGTTGAACTGATTCGTCAAGAATGCAAAAACTTACGTGAGTTTTACAAAGAGCACGGGACTGACAATCCGTTCTTTGCTGGTACAGCTCACATGATGAATCTTCCCAAATGCTTTGCGCATGAGATTAGTTCCAAGTGGTTTAATAACCGTCCTTGGGATTTGATCAAGCAGGAAAAAGAAGAGAAAATCCGTTTCTATGCCATTGTGAATGAGTATTACAGCGATTTTGTTTGTCACCCTAGCGGAAAGATCCCCATTCCGTATAATCCGCTTATCAAGACCAAATAAGGAAAAGAAATGGCTCTTTTCATCCAGTCTGCAAATTCACTGGTTAGCAGAGTTGCACAATGGGTAGGAGCCATTCCGACCTCGATTGCTATCAATGCAACGGCATATGACGCTGAAACTGGCGTCATTACTGTTTCTGCAAATCCCACTTCTTCTGTTGTTGTTGGCGACTTTATTGGCTCCAGTGTAACTGGCCCTTATACGCTGGTTTTGGCTGTTGATGTTGACAGCATTACTGTTTCTGACACAGATAACGTTTGGTCCGGCGCAAGCCTTCCTACGACCATTCTTAAGCTTCCTACGCAGTCTTCTGTTGAGATTCAAGCTTGCATTCAAATGTGTGAGCTGAAGATGCGTACTTTGGAGCTTCCTGCTCTGAGGTCAAATCCTTACGACGATGTTTCCCCTTCTGTTTTGGTGACAAATGCGAAAGGCATGGCTCCGATTCCTTCGGACATGGTTTTTCCAATTTTGTTCTTTCAAGAGACATCGCCTGATAATCCTCCTCCTGGCACTACTGGTCTTGGTCCTTGGATTATTTACGACCGAGTTGGCGACCGTGAAATCATTCGTCGCCGGATGATTGACCAACTTTACGTCCGTCCTTTTGGTGTTCCTCGGGTTATCCGAGCATCTTTTTCTGAAGTAGGCCCAAATTACGTATTTACCCCTAATCCCGGGGAGAATGTAAATATTAAAGCCTATTATCAAAAGACTTTCCCGTTTTTGTTTAGTCCTACGGATGATCCATTAAATCCTGTTGTACAAAACAATGGTGTTTTGGCTTCTTTTCCCGAAGGCTATCTGTATGGCTCTTTGCAGTGCTATTACGATAAAAACAAGAATGTGGAAGAGGCTCAAAAATGGCAAGTGCGGTTTGATGATTCTTATGGTCTGATTGAAGACCAGAATTACCGTGGCAAGTGGAGAGGTGGAGACCAGCACCTGACCAGTGAATTCCAGCCTCGGGTGTACCGTTACAGCTTTAAGTGATCTAAGGATAAAAAATGGCAACTGTTGGACTTTACGGCAGCAGCACGGCTGGGGTTGTTCCTGCTGCAAGCGGCTCCGAATCTAATGGTCTGTACGGCAACAACGTCAATTTTGGCGGCTCGTACTTTGAGTGGTTTATTTTCCAACAGTCCGATACTCAGCCGGCAACGCCTACTGGCGGTTCTTGGGACTTTGCGACCAATTCCGGGACGCCTCCCATTGGTTGGAGTACAACGCCATTTTCTGCTCCTACAAACAAGATTTGGGTATCTATTGCACTGGTCAACAGCAAGAATGCTTCTTCTTTGACTTGGTGTGCTCCTGGTCTGTTTTCTTATGCTTCTGGTTTGCCAGTTCTTTCTGGCACTGGAACTCCTGGAGTTGGTGTTGGTCAATCTGACCAGTTTTACATTCAACTGGATACGACTCCACAGACTATTTGGTTCAAAGAATCTGGCACTTGGACTCGGATTACTGGATCTACGCTGTATGCAGATCTGACCAGCAACCAAACCATTGCTGGCACAAAGACTTTTAGTAGCCAGATTCAAGGCTCTATCAGCGGTACTGCATCCAATGTTACTGGCGTTGTTGGCATTACCAATGGTGGAACTGGCGCTACTACGGCTTCTGGTGCTCGCACTTCTTTAGGTGCTGCTGCGTCTGGAGCCAACTCTGACATTACCAGTTTGTCGGGCATTACCGGGTCTATTGGTACTGCTGATTATGTGGCTTTTGATACCACATATGCGACAACGCTTGCTGCCGGTCAATTGGGTTGGGATGGCAACAATACGCTTGGTCTTGGTATGGCCGGTGGAAACGTCATTCAACGAGTTGGTGAAGACGTTTATTTTTATATCAAAGCATCTTCTGCAATCACCAAAGGACAGTTGATCATGTTTACTGGCGCAGTAGGCGCTAGTGGTGTTTTGACTGGTGCTCCATCTACTGGATTGACTGATGGTCAATACATCATGGGGGTTGCTGCTGAAACTATTGCGTTGAATGGTTTTGGTTTGGTCCAGCACTTTGGCACGGTTCGTGGTTTTGATACAACCGGATCGTCTGTTGGCGAAACTTGGGCTGATGGCGACATTCTGTATTACAACCCGAGCTATGCAGGAGGCTTAACTAAATTTATGCCTACTGCTCCCAACGTTAAAGCAACAATTGCTGTTGTCACCCATGCGGGCAACGGTGGCTCTGGTTCTTTATTTGTTCGTCCAAGCACCGGTAGTGTTCTCGGCTTGACCGACTCAAACGTGCAATTTGGCACTCTGTCTACGGGCGATTTGATCCGTTACAACGGCACATATTGGACAAACGTTGCATCAACTTCTGCGGCTGTAACCACATTTAGCGGCGGAACAACTGGCCTGACTCCCAGCACAGCAACATCTGGTGCGGTTACTTTGGCTGGAACTCTTGGGATTGCTAACGGAGGCACAGGTCAAACCACGGCAAATGCGGCATTTAACGCTCTTGCACCATCTCAGACTGGCAATTCTGGTAAATATCTGACTACGGACGGTACAAATACTTCTTGGGCTACCAATCCCTTGGGTACGGTTACGTCTGTGAATGCTTCTGGCGGTACTACTGGCCTGACATTCTCTGGTGGTCCTGTAACAACCAGCGGAACCCTGACCCTTGCAGGCACATTGGCTGTGGCAAATGGCGGCACTGGAGTCACGACCTCTACTGGCACTGGCTCTGTAGTGTTGTCTACGTCCCCCACGTTGGTTACCCCCGCTCTTGGAACGCCTGTTTCTGGAAATTTCAGCACAGGAACATTTACGTGGCCGACATTTAACCAAAACACAACCGGCAATGCAGCTACCGCTACAACCGCAACCAATGTTTCTGGCGGAACTGCAAATGTTACAACATTAACCACTTCCAGCACGGTTACGCTGAATGGCGGAACAGCCAATGGCGTGGCCTACCTCAACGGCTCCAAAGTCCTGACCACTGGGTCTGCGCTGACGTTTGATGGGACGTCGTTCACCAATACACAGGCTGGTGGAACAGCAACACTTCAGTACAACAGTCTTAGTTTCAACCGAGTTGGCGATACTTATGTGACTGCCAGTTCAGGCCCATTGAATATGGCCGGGACACGACATACTTGGCGGGATGAAACTCAAGTTACTGAATGGATGCGCCTGACCAGCACAGGGCTGGGGATTGGGACGAGTTC
>CALKUR010000074.1 GCA_937996725.1 uncultured Dechloromonas sp.
TCGCCCGAATCCCGACGAAGCGCTCATCCAGCGTCATCAGATCATAGAAATCGTCCACCAGCACTCGGACACCGGCCTCACCACCGAGAAGTTCGTAATACGACTGATCGACACGTGGGACAACCATGGAGATTCCTTTGTATGATTCGGGAAGGACAATGTGCCTATTCTACTGGCGCTACCCCGTTTATGGAGAAACACATGCTCAAGGATTTCCTGAAGTTCGCCGTTCGCGGTAACGCGCTCGACATGGCCGTCGGTATCGTCATCGGTGCCGCTTTCGGCACCATCGTCAGTAGTCTGGTCAACGACGTCATCATGCCGCCGATCGGCCTACTGATGGGCGGCCTGGACTTCTCAAGCCTCTTCGTCGTCCTGAAAGAAGGCACGGTTGCCGGCCCTTACGCCACACCGGCTGCGGCCAAAGCTGCTGGCGCCGTGACGCTCAACTACGGTTTGTTTGCGAACGCCATGGTGAGCTTCTTCATCATCGCCTTCGCCGTTTTCTGGGTGGTCAAAGCGTATAACAAAGCCGCCGATCGTCTGTTACCTAAAGAAGAAGCCGCACCGACCACCAAAGACTGCCCTGAGTGCTGTTCACAGATTCCGGCCGCCGCCAAGCGCTGCCCGGCCTGCACCTCGCCGCTGAATTAACGTTTACCTGAACGACGCCCGGCCGGCGCAGGCTTGCCCTTGCTGCCGCCGGGTCGGCCGGTGTTCGCACCGGCAACCGGCTTACGCGCCGGAGACACGGACTGACGGGTCGGCGCGTGGATGTGATCACGCGCCGTACGCGGCTCCGACCGACCACGACCACTTTCAAAACCTTTGGGTTGCCAGGCCGGTATGAGCTGCTTCTTGCCGTTACCGATCAGATCGGCACGACCCATCCCGTTCAACGCCTCACGCAGCATCGGCCAGTTCGCCGGATCGTGATAGCGCAAGAAAGCCTTATGCAACCGACGACGACGACCCTCACGAATCACCTCAACGTTCTCTCCCCCGCCCTTCAAACCCCGTAGCGGATTCTTGCCCGTGTGATACATCGTTGTGGCCAGTGCCATTGGCGTCGGCAGGAAGGTCTGCACCTGGTCCAGACGGAAGTTATTGCGCTTGAGCCAGAGCGCCAGATTCAGCATATCTTCGTCGCTGGTGCCCGGATGGGCCGCAATGAAATATGGAATCAGATACTGCTCTTTACCGGCGGCGCGCGATGCCGCTTCGAACAACTGCTTGAAGCGTTCGTAGGCACCGATGCCCGGTTTCATCATCTTGGAGAGCGGCCCAGCTTCGGTGTGCTCCGGCGCGATCTTCAGGTAACCACCCACGTGATGCGTCACGAGTTCCTTAATGTATTCCGGCGAACGTACCGCCAAGTCATACCGTAACCCCGATCCGATCAGAATCTTCTTGATGCCCGGCAACGCGCGCGCCTTGCGATAAAGCTGAATCAACGGACCATGATCTGTGTTGAGGTTATCGCAGATATCCGGGAATACACAGGAGAGTTTTCGACACGAAGACTCGATCTTCGGGTCCTTGCAAGTCAGCTGGTACATATTGGCAGTCGGACCGCCGAGGTCGGAAATGATGCCGGTAAACCCCGGCGTCTTATCGCGAATTGCCTCGATCTCGCGCAGGATCGAATCTTCCGAACGGCTCTGGATGATGCGCCCTTCGTGTTCGGTGATCGAACAGAAGGTACAGCCACCGAAACAGCCACGCATAATATTGACCGAGAAACGGATCATCTCCCAAGCAGGAATCTTTGCAGCACCATAGGTCGGATGCGGTGCACGGGCATATGGCAGATCAAAGACCGCATCCATTTCCTCTGTCGTCAGCGGCAATGGCGGTGGATTGAGCCAGACATTGCGCGCGCCATGCGCCTGCACCAACGGCCGCGCATTGCCCGGATTCGACTCCAGATGGAATACGCGCGAGGTATGGGCATAGAGCACCGCATCATCCTGCACCTGTTCGTAGGAAGGCAAACGGATCACCGTGTGCTGGCGCGCCTTACGGTGCGCCGCAATCGCCTCCTTGCGCGGAATGATCTGTATGGGTTGCGCACCATCCGGCGCGGGAGACGCACTGCTACCACCACCCGCTTCCATCGCATAGGGATCGGCATGTGGTTCGATACGGCCGGGGCGATCAATCTGCGTCGAGTCGGTCACCTGCCAGTCGTCGCCCGGCAACCAATCCTGCGGCGTCATGAAGGCCGTGCCGCGCACATCGCGAATCTGGCTGGCCGATTCACCGCGTGCCAGACGATGCGCCACTTCCACCAATGCGCGTTCGGCGTTACCGAAGAGCAGCAGATCGGCCTTGCTATCCGGCAGCACTGAACGGCGGACTTTGTCCGACCAGTAGTCGTAATGGGCAATGCGGCGCAGGCTCGCTTCAATGGAACCAATAATTACGGTCGTATCGGGATAGGCCTCGCGGGCGCGCTGGCTGTACACGACCACGGCACGATCCGGTCGCTTATTCGGTTCGCCGTTCGGCGTATAGGCATCGTCCGAGCGGATCTTGCGATCCGATGTATAACGATTGACCATCGAATCCATATTGCCGGCCGTAATGCCGTAGAACAACTTCGGTTTGCCCAACCGTCGGAAGTCGTCGGCCGAATGCCAGTTAGGCTGGCTGATGATGCCGACGCGAAAACCCTGCGCTTCGAGTAATCGTCCGATCAGCGCCATGCCGAAACTCGGATGATCGATGTAGGCGTCACCTGTCACCAGAATGATGTCGCACTCATCCCAACCGAGCTGATCCATCTCCGCACGAGACGTCGGCAAAAAAGGTGCCGTGCCGAAGCGCTGCGCCCAGTACTTGCGGTAGCTGAAGAGCGGCTTCGGCGGTGCCGAAAAATCAATGGACATCAGAATTCCTGAACTTAGAGTGCGAAAGCGCGTTCGACGGCTTCGTCGAGTCGGCGCACGGCAATCACGGTCAAACCCGGTATTGCCGATTTGGGGGCGTTGGCCGCCGGAATCAAGGCGTGTGTAAAGCCCAACTTGGCTGCTTCTTTGAGGCGCTCCTGGCCACGTGGCGACGGGCGCAATTCGCCGGTCAGACCCACTTCACCGAACACGCAGAGCTTCTGATCCAGCGGTTTGTTTTTGAACGACGAGAGGATCGACAGAATCACCGCTAAGTCAGCCGCCGGTTCGTTGATACGCACGCCTCCGACTGCATTCACGTACACATCCTGATCGGCGCAATGAATCCCCACATGACGATGCAACACCGCCAACAGCATCGACAGACGCTGCGACTCCAACCCCACGGTCAAACGACGCGGATTACCCAAAGCCTGGTCAACCAAGGCCTGGACTTCCACCAGCAAAGGGCGAGAGCCTTCCTGTGTCACCACGATTGACGAACCCGGCACCGGTTCCGGATGGCGCGACAGGAACAATGCCGACGGATTCGACACCGCCTTGAGGCCCTTCTCCGTCATCGCAAATACACCGAGTTCATTCACCGATCCGAAGCGGTTTTTGAAGGCGCGCACCAGACGAAAACTCGAATGCGTGTCGCCCTCGAAATACAGCACCGTATCGACGATGTGTTCAAGTACGCGCGGGCCTGCCAACGTACCGTCTTTGGTCACATGGCCGACGAAGAGCAAGGTGATGCCGTGCTGCTTGGCAAAACGTGTCAACTGCGCGGCACACTCCCGTACCTGTGCGACGGAACCGGGTGCCGAGGTCAGTGCTTCGGACCACAGTGTTTGAATGGAATCAATGACGGCTACCCGCGGTTGGCGCGCTTCCAGAGTCGCCAGAATCTTTTCAAGATTGATCTCGGCGTAGAGCGGTAGGTCCGGCGCATCGACATCGAGTCGCTGGGCGCGCAGCGCGATCTGCTCGGCGGACTCTTCACCGCTCACATAAAGCACCGGCACACGCGTAGAGACGGCCGCCAGACACTGCAAGAGCAACGTGCTCTTGCCGATGCCTGGGTCTCCGCCGATCAGCGCCACACCGCCCGACACCAGGCCGCCACCCATAACACGATCAAATTCTTCAATACCGGAACTCAGACGTGGCGCTTCGCGTGCCTCGACCTTGCCTAAGGTCTGCACGCCGCTGACCGGTGCCAGGCTGGCAAACCGGTGCGCTGAAGCAGCCGCTTTTTCGGCAATGGTTTCGACCAGCGTATTCCAGGCGTTACAGTCCGGACACTGGCCTTGCCACTTTGGCTGATTCGAGCCGCATTCGGTACACGTATAGAGCGTTTTGACTTTAGCCATCTATGTCTTAATCCTGCCAAAAGCGCGGCACGCGCGGTGCCAACGCGCAAAAGAGCTCATAGGCAATGGTGCCTGCGCTATCGGCGACTTCATCCGCCGGCAACCCATGACCCCAGAGGGTAATGTCGCTGCCGACTTGCGCCGTAGAAATATTCGTCACATCACAGCACAGACGATCCATTGATACGCGGCCGGTGAGCGTGGTCCGTTGGCCATCGACCAAAATCGGCGTCAGGTTGGTCGCATGTCGTGGGTAGCCATCCGCATAGCCACAGGCCACCACCCCAATGCGCATCGGACGCTCGGCTGTAAAGGTGCCGCCATAACCGACCCGATCACCCGCTTGAATTTCCTGAATCGCAATCAACTGGCTACTTAAAGTCATCACCGGTTGCAAATCAAGATCAACCGCTGTTTTACCCGGCACCGTGCCGCCCCAGGGGGATGCCCCGTAGAGCATGATACCGGGACGTACGACGTCACCGAGGGCGTTTCGATCGGGCGGCCCATTGAGCAAGGCCGCCGAATTGGCAAAGGAAGTCTGGCACGTCATCACATCCGGCCAGGCAGTACGCAAGCGTTCGAGTTGCCACGCAGACCCCCGCGAATTATCGGCATCGGCAAAGTGCGTCATCACCGTCACCTCACGGACCTGCGGCAAAGCACGCAGCCGCTCGTAGGCAGATCGGGCATCGGACAACGACAACCCTAGGCGGTTCATGCCCGTATTCAATTTTAGAAAGACCGGTAGCGGTGCCGATAAGTCGGCCTGGGCCAGCGTATCGATCTGATCCAACCGATGGACGACCGTCGACAAAGACAACGCGGCAAATTCTTTCAATTCCGCTGGCGAGTGAAAACTTTCCAGCATCAGAATGGGTTTAACGACCCCCTGCTGGCGCAGCTGCCGTGCGGCATCCAGCTCTAGAACCGCAAAGCCATCCACCTGGTCGCACAATGTTAGTGCCGTCTCCAGCAAGCCATGACCGTAGGCATCGGCCTTGATAACGCCCAGCACTTGGCTACCGACCGCGGTCAGGCGACGTGCCAGCTGGGCGTTATGTACAAGCGCCGCCCGGGAAAAACGGGCAGACAATGGTCGGCTGCTGTTTCCGGTAGGAAATGGGGTCATTTTCGGCATGGCCGCAATTTTACCTGTTGCGGAGCCTGCCTGCCCGCTCAAATTAAATCAATCAGTTAGCGGCAAAGGCTATGATTGGTCATAAGGCGTTGCATCGCACAATCTTTTGTCATGAGATTCATGCTATAAAACGGACTGATTTTTACAGGCGAGAATGCATGCCGTTCGGGTTTTACATCATCATGGCGGCGCAGTTCTTTTCTGCGCTGGCCGACAATGCCTTACTGATTGCTGCCATTGCTGCCCTTCGGGAAATGCAGGCACCCTCGGAGTACGAACCCCTACTCAAGACCAGTTTTACGCTGTCTTATGTGGTTCTGGCTGCGTTCGTCGGCGCATTTGCCGACTCGATGCCCAAGTGGCGCGTCATGTTCATCAGCAACTCGATCAAGATCGTCGGTTGCGCCATGATGTTCTTCACCGTGAACCCGCTGATCGCCTATGCCGTGGTCGGCCTGGGTGCGGCCTCGTATTCGCCGGCCAAATACGGCATCCTGACCGAATATCTACCTGCCCGCGCCCTGGTGATCGCCAATGGCTGGATCGAGGGCCTGACCGTCGGTGCCATTATCCTGGGTGTGCTGGTCGGCGGTCTACTCATCAAGCCCGATATCGCCCAAGCGCTCCTCAGCTTCGACTTTCCACTGATCGATACCGGTATTGATACCGTTGGCGAGATGACCATCGGCATCATCGGCATCCTGTACATCCTGGCCGCCGTCTTCAACCTCTACGTGCCCGACACGGGCGTCGACCACAAGGCCCTTAGCAAGAATCCGTTCTTTCTGATCCACGAATTCAATCACTGCCTCAAGCTGCTCTGGCGTGATCGCCTCGGCCAGATTTCTCTGGCGGTAACGACCCTGTTCTGGGGTGCCGGTGCGACCCTGCAATTCATCGTGATCAAATGGTCCGAGGCAGCCCTGAATCTCGACCTGTCGAAATCCTCCATGTTGCAGGGGGTAGTCGCCATCGGCGTCGCCGCAGGTGCTGTCATGGCGGCCAAACGTATTACGCTGCGCAAATCGGTCAACGTCATTCCGATGGGCATCGCCATGGGCTTTGTGGTCATGGTCATGAACTTCGTGACCGATTTCTGGGTGGCTGTACCGCTGCTCATCATCATTGGCTATCTATCGGGCTATTTCGTCGTGCCGATGAACGCCCTGCTCCAGCACCGCGGTCACATCCTCATGGGGGCCGGTCACTCGATCGCGGTCCAGAATTTCAACGAGAACCTCTCGATCCTGATGATGACGGGCCTCTACTATCTGATGATGCGCGCCGATCTATCGATCTACACCGTCATCACGCTGTTTGCGCTATTTGTTTCGGGCAGTATGTATCTGGTGAAACGTCGCTTCGAGGCCAATCAGCGCGAATACGACGACGTCATCCACCTCGACGACAATAACGCGCACTAGGCGCGAGAAATCGCTAGCGTCCGCCCAGTGCGGACGCCGCCAGCAGCAGATCCTGCCAGGACTTCCACTTCTCTTCCGGCTGACGTAACAGATAGGCCGGGTGATACGTCACAATCACCGGAATCCGGCGGCCACCCTGCTCACGATACTGCACGGCCCCGCGCAGGCTCTGGATCGAATCAGCATGACCCAATACGGCAAGCGCCGCCGGCTTACCCAGCGCCACAATCACCTCAGGCTGGACCAGTTCGATCTGCTGTGTCAGAAACACATTACAGGCATCGATTTCACCGCTATCGGGCGTCCGGTTTTCCGGTGGCCGGCACTTCACCGCATTGGCGATATAAACACCCTGATCACGCTTGAGATTCAACGCCGCCAGCATGGCATCGAGCAACTTGCCGGCCTTGCCAACGAAGGGTAGCCCCGTGGCATCCTCTTCAGCACCGGGCGCTTCGCCCACCATCATCCAGGATGCCTGGCGATCGCCGGAACCCGGCACCGCCTGCTTGCGGCCTTTGCATAAAACACAGTTGCGACAGGCGCGAATGGCGGCTTCCAGAGTCTCCCAATCGCCGGATGGCACCGTGACGCTGTCACGGGTGATCGAAATCGTTGCCGCGACCTTGTCAGGCTGTGCAGCCAACGGCGCAACGCGCTGATCGGTGGGCGTTTCGATCCAGAACGGATCAATGCCCATGGCCTGCAGCCACTGGGCATCATTCAGTTGCCGACGACGCTGGGCGTTGGGTGCTTGGCTCATGACGCACTCGCCTGCAACGCGCGTACCATCAGCACGGCGTCCTCACGGCCGGCGGCACGACCCTGACTCGGATCGGCGGGAATCGCGTAATAGTTCTTGCGCATGCCGGCTATTGTAAAGCCGGCCGATGTATACAGACGAATCGCCCGATCATTGCTCTGTCGCACTTCCAGAAACAGGCGTTGCGCGCCGCGTTCACTGGCCTCGTTCAATAAGGCTTCCAGCAGGAGTCGGCCGTAACCGCGTCCGGCAGATTCGGGTGCCACGGTAATCGTCAGCAATTCCTCATCATCGCCAGCAGTCATCGCCACAAAATAACCGACCACCGGTTGATCGGGCCGTGAAGCATCGCGCAGTACACGCGCCGGCCAGCCATGGCGTAAGGCGTCCTTGAAACCGTTCTCCTGCCATGGTGTCAGGTGCTGTTGCGCTTCAATCGCGGCAACGGCCGGCACATCGGCTGCAGTCATGGCCGACAAATGGACTGGCATGATTAAAGGCTCTGCCCGGCGACACGTTCGGCAGTGGTGAGCGCCACACGGTCACGCACATACACCGGCACGGCATCGGCCGGATCCTGCCGCTCGCCCCGCAAATAGCGTACTGCACCCACATGGGCGAGCGCATCCGCTGCCGGGTGTCTGGCCCGGGTGTCGGTCAGCCCCGCTGATCGGCACCAGTCGGCGGCGAGCGGATATTCATCCAGCGCCGTACCAGCCACGGCGCGGCAATCGGCCGCTATCGGCAGCGTCTCGAGCGCATCGGGGTTGATTAGACAGGGTTCGATCGTCGCCTGCCAGGCCTGGTCGGCACCGCGCTGCCAGGCGGCGGCATAAATCTGGTTCATGCGCGCATCGAGCAAGGTCAGCACATGGGTCTCACCGGTAAGCTGATAGGCCGATTCAGCCAGCGCTTCAAGCGACAACACGGGAACCAGCGGCTTATTACAGCCAACGGCCAAGCCTTGCGCCAGCGCGGCCGCCACCCGCAGTCCAGTAAACATCCCCGGGCCAGCGTCGTAAACAATGGCATCGAGATCGTTCACGTGCCAGCCGGCTTCGGCCAGCGCACCGCGCAGCAGCGGCAACAGCGTTTCGGCATGCGGCTGCCCAGTTGGGCAAGTCAACGTCTGCACCCGCTGGGATTTCAGCGAGCCGGCCTCCGCGCTGCCCGACCAGAGGCAAAAGCTGCCTCGATCGGTCGCCGTTTCCAGGCTGAGCAGTTTGATCATCGGTCTTTGAACGTCGCGCGATCAATGATGATGGTCATGATCGTGATCTTCTTCATCAGCAAGTTCGCCAAGCAGCACGACCGCCTGTGCAATGATCGCTTCCTTGCGTCCGACGGCATCCAGATGCTCGTTGGTCTTGGCCTTCACGTTCACGTCTTTTTCCGGCAGATCCAGATCGGCGGCGATATTCGCAATCATGGCCGGCACGTGCGGCGAGAGCTTGGGGCTCTGCGCGATCACCGTGGCATCGATATTGAGTACGCCGTAACCGGCTTCGGCCACACGGCGCATGGCTTCACGCAGTAGCATGCGGGAATCGGCCCCGGCAAACTCGGGGTCGGTATCGGGAAAATGAAAGCCGATATCGCGCAACGCCGCGCCACCTAGCAGTGCATCGGTAATCGCATGCAGCAGCACGTCGGCATCCGAATGGCCGTCCAAGCCGTGCGTATGCGGAATCTCGACGCCGCCGATCATCAGCTTGCGTCCAGACACCAAGGCATGGATATCGTAGCCCTGTCCAATACGGATCATGAATTGCTCCTATTTCCTATTGTTTGGCGGCGAGAATCATCGACGCCAGCACTAAATCTTCGGGATAAGTCACTTTGAGATTGGTCAGGCTGCCGCTGACCAGGCGGGGCCGCTGACCCGATCGCTCGATGGCCGAGGCTTCATCGGTAATCGTCGAAAGATCATCAACGGATAATGCTGCCTGCAATGGACCGATCCGGAACATCTGCGGGGTCTGCGCCTGCCAGAGCTGGCGGCGATCAATCGTGGCTTCGACCCGAGTCTCCGGATCGGCGCGCTTCACCGTATCGGCGACCGGAATCGCCAGTAGGCCACCGACCGGATCATCGATCAGGGTATCGATCAGACGCGTCAATTGTTCCACTGCCAGACAGGGGCGCGCGGCATCGTGTACCAGCACCCAGTCTTCATTCTCTACTTTAATATATTTCTTTAACCAGTTGATTCCATTGATTACACTGTCGGCGCGCGTCGCACCGCCTTCACGGACTATGCAGATGCGATCCGCACCTACGGTCGGCAAACAGGCCGCACCCCAAGCTGTATCGTCCGGCGCCAACACCACCACAATCTGCTCGATACGGGCATCGGCCAGCAAGGCTTGCAGCGTATGCCAGATCAGTGGGGCACCCTGCAGCGGCAGATACTGCTTGGGCGTACCACCGCCGAAACGGCTGCCGGTGCCGGCCGCCGGAATCACGGCAAAAGTTCGTCTGGACATGCCCCAATTCTATCAGCCCACTATCGGATCCGCCTTGGCGCGCCCTATAATCTCGGGCTTGCCGGCGGTTCTGCCGGCATCCAGAAATCTGTATGCCTAACGACGTAGCTCCTGCATTGCCACTGCTGCCCACCCTACCCGCCGGAATCATCCCCCAGCGGCTGCCGGATATCGGCCAGCGCCACGTGATGCCTGCACTGCCACCGGGCGCCCAAAGCCTGCTGATCGCCCAACTGGCGGCGCAGAAAACGCGCCCACTCATCGTTGTCTTTACGGCGGATGCGCTGGAGCGCCAACGTCTGTTCGAAGAACTGCAGTGGTTATTGCCAGACACCCAGATCCGCCAGCTGCCCGACTGGGAAACGCTGCCGTACGATCCGTTCTCGCCGCACCACGACCTCATTTCCGAGCGTCTGGCGACCCTATCGGCTCTGCAACGGCGCGAGTGCGACATTCTCTTAGTCGCCGTCCAGACCGCGCTGCATCGCTTCACGCCACCGGCCTTCCTGGCTGCACACTCCTTCAGTTTCAGTCAGAAACAGGCGCTGGACGAGGCCGCACTGCGCGCCCAACTCGGTCTGGCCGGCTATCAGGCCGTCACCAACGTCATCTCGCCGGGCGAGTTTTCCATTCGCGGCGGCCTGATCGATCTCTTCCCCATGGGCAGCGCCTTGCCGTTCCGACTCGATCTCTTCGACCGCGAGATCGAAAGCATCAAGACCTTTGACGTCGACACCCAGCGCACGCTCTACCCGGTTAACGAGATTCAGCTATTACCCGCGCGCGAATTTCCTACCGACGACCGTAGCCGCACCCTCTTCCGTCAACGCTTCCGAGAAGTCTTCGAAGGTGACCCGGCCAAAACCGGCATCTACCGGGATGTTTCTCAGGGCACGCCACCCGCCGGCATCGAGTATTACCTGCCGCTTTTCTTTGAGGAAGGCGACACCGGCACGCTGATGGATTACCTACGCCCGGCCGGCGATGTCGCCCCGGATAACGCCCCCCTGGTGTTATTCACCACGGACCTGAGCCCGGCCGTCCAGCATTTCTGGCAAGAAGTCCGCTCGCGCTACACGCTTCATCGCGGCGATAAGGCGCGACCGCTCATGCCGCCGGAAGAACTATTCCTGAGTGAAGAAAGTTTCTTCGCCGAATGCCGCCAGATGCCCCGACTCATGCTGGGCGAAGCGACCACTGACGATGCCGTGGCCGCACTGCCGCCGATCAGCCTGGACCGTCGTAGCGAAGATCCGCTCAGCGCCTTCCGGGCATTTCTCGATAAGCATGTCGGCAAAACGATTGTCATGGCCGAAACGCCGGGGCGGCGCGAAAGCATCCTCACCTTGTTACAAGAAGGTGGTCTGGCCGTACGTGTGGCCGAGTCTTTCAGTGAGGCGCTATGGGCCGACGATCGTCTCATGCTCATCACCGGCGCGCTGCACTATGGCTGGCAGATGCCGGGCCTGGCGCTGGTCACCGAATCCGAACTCTTTGCCGGAACGCCTCGCCGCAAGAAGCAGGCACGCAAGAAATCCGGCGTCGATAACTGGTTGCGCGATCTCACCGAACTTCGCATCGGTGACCCGGTCGTACACGAAACCCACGGCGTGGCCCGTTATCAAGGATTGACCCACCTCGATCTCGGCGACGGCGATACCGAATTCATGACGCTCGAGTTCGCTAATGAAGCGAAGCTCTACGTCCCTGTGTCGCAAATGCATCTGATTAGCCGCTACTCGGGTGGCGATCCGGATCATGCACCGATCCACACGCTGGGCAGCGGCCAATGGGAAAAAGCCAAGCGCAAGGCCGCGCTGCAGGCACGTGATACCGCGGCCGAACTGCTGGCGCTGTATGCCACACGCGCCGCCCGCCAAGGCCACGCCTTCGAATGGACCGAAAACGATTACGAACGCTTCGCCGATGGTTTCGGCTTTGAAGAAACCGTGGATCAGGCCGTTGCCATCGATGCCGTCCTCTCCGATATGCGCTCCGGCCAACCCATGGATCGTCTCGTCTGCGGCGATGTCGGTTTCGGTAAAACCGAAGTGGCCCTACGCGCTGCCTTCGCGGCCGTCGCCGGCGGTAAACAGGTGGCCGTGCTTTGTCCGACGACGCTGCTCTGCGAACAACACGCCGACAACTTCCGCAACCGCTTCGCCGACTGGCCCGTCAAGGTCGTGGAACTCTCGCGCTTCCGCACCGCCAAAGAAAGCCAGGCGGCACTCGATGAGATGGCCGATGGTCGTGCCGATATCGTCATCGGCACGCACCGGTTGATTCAGAACGATGTGAAATTCGCCCGACTCGGCCTACTCATCATCGACGAAGAGCACCGCTTCGGCGTCAAACAGAAGGAACAGCTCAAGGCGCTGCGTGCCGAAGTCGATGTGCTAACGCTCACCGCGACGCCTATTCCACGCACGCTCGCCATGTCGCTCGAGGGCCTGCGTGACTTTTCGGTCATCGCCACGGCACCGCAGAAGCGCCTGGCGATTAAAACCTTTGTGCATACCTTGTCCGACGGCATCATCCGCGAAGCTGTCCTGCGTGAACTCAATCGTGGTGGCCAGGTCTACTTCCTGCATAACGAAGTCGATACCATCGAAAATATGCGCGACCGCCTGGTCAAACTGGTGCCCGAAGCGCGCATTGTCATCGGTCACGGCCAGATGAACGAGCGGGAGCTCGAAAGCGTCATGCGCGACTTCACGCAGCAACGCGCCAACGTGCTGCTCTGTACCACGATCATTGAAACCGGCATCGACAACCCGCACGCCAACACGATTCTGATCAACCGCGCCGACAAGTTCGGTCTGGCACAGTTACACCAGCTGCGCGGCCGCGTCGGTCGTTCGCACCATCAGGCCTACGCCTATCTGATGGTCCAGGACATGAAGGGCCTGACCAAAGCCGCCAAACAGCGCCTCGAAGCCATCCAGATGATGGAAGAACTGGGATCCGGTTTTTATCTGGCCATGCACGATCTCGAGATCCGCGGTGCCGGCGAAGTGCTCGGCGATTCACAATCCGGCGAGATCCAGGAAGTCGGCTTCGCCCTCTTCACCGAAATGCTTAACCGCGCGGTCAAAGCCATGAAGGCCGGTGAAACGCCGGACCTGGAGCAACCACTGGGCATCGGCACCGAAATTAATCTGCGTGTACCGGCATTGCTGCCCGACACCTACTGCCCGGACGTGCACGAGCGCCTTAACCTCTACAAGCGGCTCTCCAACAGCGACAACGCCGACGAACTCGCGCTGCTACAGGAAGAACTCATCGACCGTTTCGGTGCGCTACCACCACAGACCGAATCGCTGCTCGCTACCCACCAGATCCGCCTACAGGCCGACCGCTGGGGCATGACCAAGGTCGACATCAACCAGGACCAGATCCTCGTCCAGTTCGGCCCCAAAACGCCTGCCGACCCCATGACCCTGCTCTGGCTCATCCAGAATCGGCGGGACATGAAACTCGCCGGGCAGGATAGAATTATTCTTTCGCGGCATATGCCGGCGCTCAGCCAGCGCATTCAGGTCTTCCGCGAACTTTGCGCGCTGCTGGAGAAAACGCCGGCCGAGCTCGCAAAGGCGGCAAAAAACTAATCAGCATTTAGACAGCGGATCCGATCATGACTCACAGCGCCCATCAGCCCATCAGCAACCTGCACATTGCATCCTTTGATCCGATGCCGACGCCGGAGGCTATCCAGGCCCAACTACCGCTAAGCGCTAAAGCCGCCGCAACCGTCTCCGAAGGTCGCGCCCAACTCATCGATATCCTCGAACACCAGGATCCGCGCCCCTTCGTCGTCGTCGGCCCCTGCTCGATCCACGATCCGGTCGCTGGCTTGGACTATGCCCGCCGACTCAAGACCCTGGCCGACGAGGTCGCCGATTCGCTGATGATCATCATGCGCGTTTACTTCGAAAAGCCGCGTACCACCGTCGGCTGGAAGGGTTACATCAACGATCCGGACATGGACGATTCTTTCAAGGTCGACGCCGGCATGGCCAAGGCCCGGGAGTTCCTGCTGGCCGTCAACGAACTCGGCCTACCGGCCGGCACCGAAGCGCTGGATCCGATTTCGCCGCAGTATCTGGGCGACCTCATCGCCTGGAACGCCATTGGCGCCCGTACCACCGAATCACAGACACACCGCGAGATGTCGTCGGGCCTCTCAACGCCGGTCGGCTTCAAGAACGGTACCAATGGCGACCTGTCGATCGCCATCAACGCGATTCTCTCGGCCAGCCGTCCACATAGCTTCCTGGGCATCAATAGCGACGGCCGCGTCGCCATCGTGCGCACCAAGGGCAACCCCTACGGGCACATCGTGCTGCGCGGTGGCGATGGTCGTCCGAACTACGATACCGTCTCGGTCACGCTGGCCGAGAACGCCATGACCAAGGCCAAACTGCTGCCGAATGTCATCGTCGACTGCTCGCACGCCAACAGCAACAAGAACCCGGATCTGCAACCGCTGGTCATGGCCGACGTCATCAGCCAAATCGTCGCCGGCAACAAGAACATCACCGGTCTAATGATCGAATCGAATCTCGTCGCCGGCAATCAGCCGATTCTGGCGGATCGCAGCAAGATGACCTACGGCTGCTCGGTCACCGACGCCTGCGTTAATTGGCCAACCACCGAAGAGATGATCCGTGATGCCGCCAAGCGTCTGCGTCCGATCCTTGATACCCGTAAAGGCTGATCGATGAACGACCTGGTCGTCTTCGGCGGGCCCGTGCCCACCTACCTGATCGAATCGATCCAGACGCAACTCAAGCCGGCTGCGGTCAAACCACAAGGGGTACAGGCGATCCGCTTTACGGGCGTTCAGGCGGCCAACGCCGCCGATGTCCCAGAATCGATTCGCCATGGCCTCGCCAATGAACAACTGGACTGGGCAGTCGTGCCCGCTGGCCGCACGCTCAATGACTTCAAGCTGATCGTCTTCGATATGGATTCGACGCTGATCAATATCGAATGCATCGACGAGCTGGCCGATTTTGCCGGTCGTAAAGCCGAAGTCTCGGAAATCACCGAAGCCGCCATGCGCGGCGAGATGGATTATCGCGATAGCCTGAAAAAACGCGTCGCCGTCTTAGCCGGTCTCAATGCGCGCGTGCTGGCGCGGGTCTTTTCCGAGCGACTGCTGTTAAATCCGGGGGCACGCGAGCTGCTCGATGCATTACAGAACGCCAACATTCACACCGCTCTGCTCTCCGGCGGCTTTACCTATTTCACGGAACGTCTGCGTATCGAACTCGGACTGGACTTTGCCACCTCCAACGAACTGGAAATCGTTGGTGGCAAACTCACCGGTCGAGTCGTTGGCGACATCGTCGATGCCCAGGCCAAGGCTGATACATTGCGGGGACTGACCCAAGAATTCGGACTCAGCCAGGATCAGGTGATGGCCGTCGGTGATGGCGCCAATGATTTACTGATGATGGCGGCTGCCGGCACCTCGGTGGCGTATCACGCCAAACCGGCCACACAAGCCAAAGCCGTCCACGCCATCAATCATGGCGGGCTCGACGGCATTTTGAATCTCTACCCGCCGCAATCATAGCGGCGCGTAGGCTTGCGCTTAGCGCGCCTCGCGCAGTCGCGCGTTCAGTTCGTCGACCACTTCAGCCCAGTCGGCATCGTCTTCGATTTCTTCGGCCAAAAAGGTCGCCTGTGATGCCGTCCAGAAAGACGCCTCATGCAATAGGCAATGATCTGGCAACGGGCGGTGAAACTCGATGAAAGCATCGACCTCTGCCGTCTCGCTGGGTAGACCCAGTTGTTTGAACAGGTTGTTGATCGAGTGAATCGGGGTTTCCATGGAAGCCACCTCCAGTTGATTACTCATACCTCATCTATCCAACACTGTTGGATTGCCTCAAGGATACGCTCACCACACCGTTTTGGATCATCATCGAATTCCGGTAATGCCTCAACCCAGTTCATCAGATCGACAAAATTGATCTTGGTCGGATCCTGATTCGGATGCGCTTCGATCAGCGCTTCGGCGATTTCCAGCGTGTCGGTCCACTTCAGTCCCATAATCAGCGTTTCCCTTCCCGTGTCATATTGATCGAATACTTGGGAATTTCAACCACCAGCGGCGTTGCCGCCACGATGGCCTGACACGACAAGCGAGATTCCGGCTCTAGGCCCCAGGCCTTGTCGAGGAGATCTTCTTCCAGCTCTTCCGGTTCATTCAGCGAGTTATACCCCTCGCGCACGACCACGTGACACGTCGTACAGGCGCAAGAGCATTCACAGGCGTGCTCGATCTCGATGCCGTTTTCTAGCAGGGTCTCGCAGATCGATACCCCCTCCGGGGCCTCCAGGATCGCACCATCCGGGCAATACTCCGGGTGCGGCAATACGGTCAGCTTGGTCATTTCTTTAGTTCCTTGGGCTGATGCAGCTGTTCGATGGTCTGCTCAACCGATTCAATCGATTTACCCGCCAGGGCACGGTTCACCGCCTGGTTCATCCGGCGACCGGCGAATTCCTTGCAGTCAGCGTCCAGATCATCCATGGCAATCGTAATCTGACGACGATTACCTGACAGATTCGCCGTTTCGAGTTTCACGATGCCCGATTCGATCATCCGTGCTTCTTCATCGTTGAGCAGATGGCGATCTTCTTGCAAGGCCGAACGCACGGCTTCAATCAAACGTTGCGCGTCGACCTGGGTTTCTTTCAGCGCCCGGGTCTGCGCATCGTCTCGCGCATTGTCCACCGAAGCTTTCAGCATGCCGGTGATCTGGTCATCCGAAAGGCCATAAGACGGCTTCACTTCAATCTGCGCTTCTACCCCCGTAGTCTGTTCGCGTGCCGTCACCGACAGCAAGCCATCCGCATCGACCTGAAAGGTCACGCGAATACGGGCGGCCCCAGCGACCATCGGCGGAATGCCGCGCAGTTCAAATCGCGCCAGCGAGCGGCAATCGTTGACCAGCTCGCGCTCGCCCTGGACCACATGGATCATCATTGCGGTTTGGCCGTCACGATACGTCGTAAATTCCTGCGCGCGTGCAACGGGCAGCGTCGAGTTACGCGGAATGACTTTCTCAATCAGGCCACCCATCGTTTCCAGGCCCAGCGACAGCGGAATCACGTCCAGCAGCAACCAGTCTTCCCCTGGGGCGCGGTTACCCGCCAGCAGATTTGCCTGAATGGCAGCGCCCAGCGCGACCACCTTATCCGGATCCAGATTATTCAGCGGCTCCTGCTTGAAAAACTCACCCACGGCACGCTGCACTAATGGGATCCGCGTCGCACCGCCCACCATCACGACACCCTGCACGTCTTCCGGACGCAAGCCCGCATCACGCAACGTTTTCTTGACGGGCTGCAAGGTCTTTGACACCAGCGTCTGGCTGATCTCGGCAAAGGTCGCCATGTCGATGGTCAAATCGACGATCTCGCCGGAGGCCAGGCGTGCGGTAATCGGCGCTTCAGGATGTGCCGACAGATATTCTTTGGCTTCACGCGCACGCACCAGCAGCAGCGCCGTGTCTTCCACGGTCGGGGGCGACTTTAATTGCGCCTGTTCCAGAATCCAGCAATAGATACGGCGGTCGAAATCGTCGCCACCCAGCGCAGAATCGCCACCCGTGGCCAGCACTTCAAAGACGCCGCGCGTCAGGCGCAGCACCGAAATATCAAAGGTGCCACCGCCCAGGTCATAGACGGCATAAACGCCTTCGGACGAGTTATCGAGGCCGTAGGCCACGGCAGCGGCTGTCGGTTCGTTAAGTAGGCGCAAAACGTTTAGGCCGGCCAGGCGCGCCGCATCTTTGGTCGCCTGTCGCTGTGCGTCATCAAAATAAGCCGGTACCGTAATCACGGCGCCGACGATCTCCTGCTTCAGCGTCTGCTGGGCGCGTTCGTTTAAGACACGAAGAATCTCTGCGGAGACTTCGACCGGCGTCTTCACGCCTTGACGCGTTTTGACGCTCACCATACCGGGCAGGTCGACCAGATCCAGCGGCAGGTTTTCGCGGTGTTCGATATCGGTATAGCCGCGACCCATCAGTCGCTTCACCGAAGCCACCGTATTCTTTGGGTCTTTGGCAATCGCTTTCAGCGCGTCATAGCCAACCTGCACTGACCTATCATCCAGATAACGCACGACCGATGGCACCAGTGCGCGGCCGTCGGCATCGTTCATCACATGCGCCATGCCAGAGCGAACGCTGGCGACCAGCGAGTTCGTGGTACCCAGATCAATCCCGATGGCGTATCGGGTCTGGTGCGGGAGCGGGCTTTCCCCGGGTTCGGCAATTTGCAGCAGGGCCATGAAGTTCGACTTTAATTCGTGTTGAAACAGTAAGCGACAGAGGAGATTTTAAAGATCTTCCAGATCAAAGATCGCGTTATCGATCTCTTCGTGTAATTTTTCCAGAAACATCAGCTGACGCACAGCCTCGACGGCGGCCTGGTTGTCTGACGCGTTGTCCAGACACTGGCCCAATTCGGCATAGGCGGCTTCAATATCAGCACGCACGCCGGCCTCAAGCCCTTTCAACGCAGCTAGATCTTTCCCGGCACGGGCATCGGCCACCTGCTCACGCCATTCCATCTGCAGCATCAGAAACTCCGGCGACATCGCCGTATTCGATTCGGCACCGACATCCACGCCGGCCAGCTGGAGCAGATAGGTCGCGCGCTTCAACGGTGAGCGCAGCGTTTGATAGCCTTCGTTGATCTGCGTCGCCAGCATCATCGAGGCGCGCCGTGCGGCATCGTCGGCCGCCGCAAAACGATCCGGGTGCACTTCCCGTTGTAGTTCACGAAAGCGTGCATCCAACGCCGCCTGATCGACCGCAAACGCTTTGGGCAAGCCCAGCAGCGTAAAGAAGTCTGCGTTCAGCAGGTCCGCTGTAACCGCAGACGCAACCGCATCAGACATGGAAGGATTCGCCGCAACCGCACTCGTCTTTGACGTTCGGGTTGTTGAACTTGAACCCTTCGTTCAGACCCTCGCGGGTGAAATCCAGTTCGGTACCATCCAGATAGGCTAGGCTTTTCGGATCGATCACGATCTTCACGTCGTGCGATTCGAAGACCAGATCATCCGAATTCAGTTCGTCGACGTATTCCAGCTTGTAGGCCATGCCCGAACAGCCGGCAGTACGCACGCCCAGGCGTAGGCCGATACCCTTGCCGCGCTGCGCCAGGGCTTTGCCTACATGCTTGGCGGCGGCTTCGGTCATTGAGACGCTCATGTTGTTACTCCGGACTAATCAGGAACCCAGCTTTTTCTTGTAATCGGCCACGGCCGCCTTGATGGCGTCTTCGGCCAGAATCGAGCAGTGGATCTTCACCGGCGGCAGCGCCAGTTCTTCGGCGATGGCGGTGTTCTTGATGTCCAGCGCTTCGTCCACGCTCTTGCCCTTGACCCATTCAGTCACCAGCGAGCTGGAGGCAATCGCCGAACCACAGCCGTAGGTCTTGAACTTGGCGTCTTCAATCACGCCTTCCTTGTTAACCTTGATCTGTAGTTTCATCACGTCGCCACAGGCCGGGGCACCGACCATACCGGTACCCACGCCCTCTTCCTCTTTGTCGAAGGAACCGACGTTACGGGGGTTTTCATAGTGATCGATCACTTTTACGCTGTATGCCATGGTGTAACTCCTTCTTCTCTCTAATCAGGGCGCTTAGTGCGCGGCCCATTGAACCGTGTTGAGGTCGATGCCGTCCTGAACCATTTCCCACAGGGGCGACAGTTCACGTAGGCGACCAATCTGCTTGTGTAGCAGATCGATGGTGAAATCGATTTCTTCTTCGGTGGTGAAACGACCAATCGAAAAACGGATCGACGAATGCGCCAGTTCGTCGGTCAGACCCAGCGCACGCAGGACATACGAGGGCTCCAGCGATGCCGAGGTACAGGCCGAGCCCGACGACACGGCGATATCCTTGACCGCCATCATCAGCGACTCACCTTCCACATACGCAAAGCTGATGTTCAGGTTATGGGGTACGCGGTGTTCCAGATCGCCGTTGACATAAATTTCCGGCAGATCCGACAACCCCTTGAGCAAACGATCACGCAGTGCGCGGACGCGCTCGTTCTCGGCCTTCATTTCCAGGCGTGCCAGACGGAAAGCTTCGCCCATGCCGACGATGAGGAAGGTCGCCAGCGTGCCCGAACGCATGCCCCGCTCGTGGCCGCCACCGTGCATCTGCGCTTCCAGACGCACACGCGGCTTACGGCGCACATACAACGCGCCGATGCCCTTCGGACCATAGGTCTTATGAGCCGAAAAACTCATCAGATCGACCTTGAGTTTCGACAGATCGATGTCGATCTTGCCAGTCGCCTGGGCGGCATCCACATGGAACAGAATGCCCTTGCTACGCAACATTTCGCCAATCTCGGCGATCGGTTGAATCACGCCGATCTCGTTGTTGACTGCCATGATCGACACCAGAATCGTATCCGGACGCAGCGCCGCTTCGAGCGCGGCCATGTCGACCAGGCCATTCGGCAGCACATCCAGGTAAGTCACTTCAAAACCCTGACGCTCCAGCTCGCGCATCGTATCGAGCACGGCTTTGTGTTCCGTCTTCACGGTAATCAGGTGCTTGCCCTTCGTCTGGTAGAAGTTGGCAGCGCCCTTAATCGCCAGGTTGTTGGCTTCGGTTGCGCCCGATGTCCAGACGATTTCTTTCGGGTCGGCATTCACCAGCGCGGCGACTTCGGCACGCGCATTCTCCACCGCCGCTTCGGCATCCCAGCCGTACTGGTGCGAACGCGAGGCAGGATTACCAAACTTTTCGGTCAGATACGGCAACATCGCCTCGACCACACGTGGGTCGATAGGGGTAGTTGCCGAATAATCCAGGTACACAGGAAACTTCATTTCAGACTCCAGAGTAAACCGTCAGGCCACCGCGGCAAAGCGCTGTAGCTGACTTAAAACCGACTCCAGTTGCGCGATAAAATGCTCAACCGATTGCTTGTCACTTGCGGCATACGACATCATGCCCAGACTGATCCGGATTGCGCCTTTGGCCAATGCCGGATCAACGCCCATGGCCTGCAACACCGGCGATGCGCCGGCCTTGCCCGAACCACAGGCAGCCCCACTCGAAATAGCCACGTGCTGGCGATCAAGCAGCGAGACCAGCGTTTCACCATCGATACCGGGAAACGCCGCATAGATGGTATTGGGCAGACGCGTGGCGCCTTCGCCAAAAATCACCGCACCACGCTGGCGCAATGCGTTTTCTAACCAGGCCTGGCAATCTCGCGCCTGTTGCACACGCGCTGCCAGATGCGTGGCTGCCCGCTCGCAGGCCACACCGAAACCGACGATGGCGGCGACGTTCTCGGTCCCCGAGCGCAAACCGCCTTCTTGTCCACCGCCGTAAATCAGCGGCTGCAACGGCAACGTACGATCACGCACGAGTGCCGCCGCACCTTTGGGGCCGGCAAGCTTGTGGCCCGAAATCGTCAACGCTGAGACACCGGCATCATTTAACGTACGGAAACTCAGCGGGTGCTTACCAAAAGCCTGCACCGCATCGCTATGAAACCAGCCCTGATGTGAACCACGGAAAGTACTGGCCAACTCGGCGACATTTTGCACCACGCCTGTTTCGTTATTAGCCGTCATCACCGAGACCAGCGTAGTCTGTTTAGGCAACGATGCCAAAGCTTGCGGCGAAATCACACCCTGCGTATCCACCGGTAGTTCGCGATACGCAAAACCCTCATTCTGTAGCGCACGCATCGGTGCCAAGACGCACGGATGTTCCGTGGTGGCACACGCCAGTTGCAGCGCCTCACCGGTCTCTGCCCGATGGGCCCGGGCCAAACCCTCAATCAGCAGATTATTCGCTTCGCTACCGCTG
>CALKUR010000075.1 GCA_937996725.1 uncultured Dechloromonas sp.
GAATACAACTCAGGCTATCAGGCCGGAAAGAAGTCTGCGACGACCAACTCCGGCAACTGATACTTCTGGCTTCAAAACAATGGGCACCCTAGAGTGCCCATTGTTTTTGGTTGAAAGCCAACTGACGTTATTGACAGTACACATCACAATAACAATCCGGCGTGCAACATCGTGCAATATAGCCTGGATCCTGATCAGACAGGTTGGAACAAAACGGTGCAATCTCTTGCCCAGATGCATTCGCTTGCTGCAAGGCTTGCAAATCTGTGGGGGTCTGCGTCAAACAGTTCTGATAAATCTCGTTCGCGATAGCTGTAGGCGTCACTGCCACACCCCTTAATGCCATATAGGCGGCCGATGTTTTTTGTTGTGCCGCACTTTGCAACAGGTATTTGGCCTGTGGGTCTGCACTACGATTTCTAGAGAAAATCTGAATCGATTGCTGGTCAGCACGTTCACGTGCAATGATCTGGTCAGCATATGGATGCGAACACAGTCGCATATCCTGTCCTGAACAAGCTTCTAGCATGTTTGCACGTAGCTGAAGCCCCCACGCCGCTCTTTCGGTATTGGCATCGATGGTGCTCTGACAAAAGCTCTGAATATCCACTGCGCCAAACGCCGCGGTGCAGCATAATGCTGCTACTAATGCAAATATTCGTTGCGACAATCTCGTCAATTCAGCCACCTCATTCAAGTAAAATGGGCGTCTTACCTACCGCTATGCCCTGATGCTATGTCCCCAAAGCTTTTATCACTGAAGAATAAAGAGAATACACTGATTCTCTTGTTCGGGGCGCTGCTGGCGGTCATCATTATTGCCACATCTGTGGTATCTGCATTTTTTATGAGAGAAAACGCTCATGAAGAATGGGTAGCGAAGATTAATAGCCTGAGCTTGGTTCTCACAGAGCAAACAAGTCAAACACTCTATTCCGCAAATGGGCTCTTAGAGCACATGCACAAGGAACTTTCCCAGTCGCAAATAGAGACAGAAAAACATTATGTAGATTTCGTGAGCAAGGAATCACAGTACCGCTTTCTAACGCATGAGATCTCAGGCAACCCATTGATCACGGTTGCAGCATACCTTGACCGCGACGGTCGAATTTTAAATTATTCGCGCAAATTCCCAGCGCCCGATATTAGCGTTCGTGACCGCGACTATTTTCTGCAACCGCTTACAACTTCAGGTAATGAAGTTTATTTTAGTGCCCCCGTCAAAAATCGGACTGATGATACTTGGGTCTTTTACCTCTCAAAAAAAGTCTTAAATAAGAGCGGTGAATTCTTAGGCATGGTAGTCGTTGGGATCTCGTCAGAAATTTTTTCGTCACTCTACAAAAATATCGTTTCTAACTTGGGAGCAGGCACATCGATTTCGCTTTACCGGAAAGATTTTACCTTGCTCTCACGTTGGCCTAATCCGGAAAACAAGCTTGCCCAGGTCGATAGCGATAGTCCTGCTGCAACGCTTATTCTGGGCCAACATCAAGCAAGCGGTGATACATCTGTCGAGATCCGTGGAGTCAAATCGTTTGTATCAGCTCGAGTCGTACGTGGCTACCCCTTTGTTGTGGTCGTCGAAGTTGCAGGCGGCGGATACGAACACAACTGGTTCGCGAATGAACGGTGGCTATGGATCTTGGGCGGATCGAGTTTATTGATTTTGGGCCTCAGTGTATATTTTCTAATTCGCTACAACACCCGCCTACACCAAGAGCTTGATGAACGCCGTATTGCCCAAAGAGAACTGACTAAAGCCCACACCATGCTGGAAGGGAAAGTTCAAGAAAGAACCCAAGAACTCACTAAAGAAATTACCGAGAGAAAAGAAGCTCAGGAAGAGCTGTCCCGCCTGAATAGCCACATTGCCGAGGTTTCTCACCGCGCTGGTATGGCAGAGGTTGCGAATAGTGTCATTCATAATGTTGGCAACGCATTGAATAGTGTAAACATTGGTGTGACGACTATGCGCCAGCACATACGGTCAAGCCCATTAACGTTACTGCCAAAGATTGCAGACCTCATCAATGAGCACAAGGATCATCTTGCCGCGTTTCTAACGCAAAACGAAAAAGGGGAGAAACTTCCCCGCTTAATCGAGATGCTTTCTGATCAGTGGAAGATTGAGAACGCAACACTGATGACAGAAACAGATCGATTGCAAGAGAGCGTAGATCACATCAGGCAAATTGTGAACCGCCAACAATCACTGAGTGGCACGCTTGGCGTTGACGAGCACATCAAAATCTCTGATCTGATCGCGAATTGTCTCAATCTTTATGTCACCAACTTCAAAAACGCTGGCGTCATTGTTTCTTTGAACAATGAACCAGACCTCGAGTGGAATGGAGACAAGAATAAACTGTCGCAAATTCTTCTGAATCTGATTATGAATTCGGAAGAATCGCTCGTTGCCTGCGAAAACACGCCAAAAACACTTAAGGTTTCAAGCTTAAAGAACGAGCACGGAATCCAGATCGAGGTCGCAGACAATGGGCTTGGAATAGAACCAGATGCCCTCAAGAAGATGTTCAGCTATGGCTTTACGACCAAACCACAGGGGCATGGCTTAGGGCTTCATGCCAGCGCGATTGCTGCCAATGAACTCGGTGGTAACCTGCAAGCATTCAGCGCAGGACGTAACCAAGGTGCGGTTTTTGTACTAACATTGCCCGAGAAAAGCGATAGCACAGAATGAATGCCTCGACACTTACTGAACGCCTGATCATAAAATCCAAGATTTTGGTTGTCGACGACAACCCGGCTATCTATGATGATTTCTGTAAGGTTTTAGCCAATACAAGTGCCCCTCCGGAAGAGCTTGTATCCCTCACGTCCGCGATTTTTGGTGGCACGGACTCCTACGAAAAGCCGCATCAGTATCAGATAGATTTTGCACAACGCGGCCAGGATGGCGTCAAAATGGTGCGGGCTGCCGCTACAACCGACGAACCGTATGCGATTGCATTCGTTGACATGCGTATGCCCAATGGTTGGAACGGGCTAGAAACAGCGCAAAACCTTTGGTTAGCCGAACCCTGCCTGCAAATCGTACTTTGCACCGCTTATTCCGATTACTCCTGGGATGAAATCAAATCCCGTCTTGCCCGATCTGATCGCTTTCTGATTCTTAAAAAGCCCTTTGAAAGTATCGAGGTCAAGCAAATTGTTGACACTTTAATTGCGCGTCAAGCTGCAGAAGACTCACTCTCGCAGAGCCGCAATCAATTGCAGAAGGCCCTCAAAGTCGCGCGCATTGGTCATTACGTGATGGATCCTGAGGGTGCTTCGCTTGTTCGTTCAGAGTCTCTAAACGAAATTTTCGAAATGGATCCAAGCTTACCGATGACACTGAAGTCTTTTACTGCAAGGATTGCCCCCGAATATCAAAAACGCTTTCTCACAGAGATTCAACAGAGTCGTGAGCACCGCAAGTCATTTGAACTGGTCTGTAAATTCAGCAAGGGTGAGTGGGGCCAATATGCCTGGTGCATTGCCGGCGGCCACTGGGAGTTTGAAGAGGATCTGGTACCAATCAGTTTTCTAGGGACATTGCACGACATTACCGAGGTTCACGAGCTACAGAATCAACTGAGCATCATGGAAGCATGTGTTGCTCAGGCGAATGAAGCCATTTTGATTACTGATGCCACGCCGCGTGATTGTGGTGGCCCCAAAATCGTCTACGCCAACCGAATTTTTGAGAACAAGACAGGCTATTCGAAAGAATACGCCATCGGCAAGCCGATCGATATTTTATTCGGGCCAAAAACGGGAACCAAAACAGAAAGCCTGGTCAATCACACCATTCAAGCCAAAGAGCCTTCTCGATTTGAAATGCTTTGCTACGACGCAAGTAAGCACCACCCCTTCTGGACCGATAATAACTTATCGCCGATTCGTAATAGCGAGGACGTGGTGACGCATTGGCTCTGGACGCAGCGGGATATTAGCGACCATAAGGCAAGCCTAGACCTTTTAACCGATAAGGAATACAAGGTGGTCATGGCTGTTTCGCGCAATAGTGAAACGACACTGCGAGATATAGCCGACAGCATGCATATCAGCGAACACACCTTACGGAACCACTTGGCATCAATCTATGACAAGCTTGGCTTAAAGAACCGTCTCGAACTTTATGTCTTTTGCAGCAAGTTTCTAGACGATCATCAGTAACAATATTTAGTCGTAACGATACCTGCCCCGCCAAACGGCTAGCACCATATTCGGATAAACGTTTGAGCCAAGACTACCGTTATAGCGGGCGAGCGCACGCTCTATATTATTATTTTCAATATCAAGGTAGTGGCGCAAGATTATGCAGCCATAACGTAGATTCGTTTGCATTTCAAACAGGGAATCCGACTGCGAACCAATCAAAGCCTTCCAGAAAGGCATCACCTGCATCAAACCTGAAGCTCCAACAGGTGACAAAGCGAATCGGTTAAACCCGCTCTCGACCTCTATCACGGCTAGAACAAGGTCGGGGTCAAGTTGATAACGGGTTGACTCGTAGTGAATCATGCGCAGCATCTCCCGCCGCTGTCGATCGTTGGTAATACGCTTCGGGATTGAACCAGATTGCCGGCTAATCCAGTTCACTGCATGCAGTGGATCTCGAAATGAATTAATGTTGTAGCCAGATTGCATCATTTGACGTAGTTCCTGGCGATTCGACCAAGACATAGCTTCGTACTGCTGCACCCCCGCGTTAGCAAAGGCACTGGTTTGCACAAGAACCAAAATTGCCAGGCCACGGATAAGCAGCGCTACGTTTAAATACGCCATCTCAACCACCTGTAACCACCTGCCCCATCTTAAATATGGGCAAATACATGGCAACAAGAATAAAGCCGATCACGCATCCCAGAAATACGATCATTAATGGCTCCATCATCTGGGATAGCTTTTCTACAGATGAATCGAACTCCTCCTCAAAATAGCTACTAATCGTTTCTAGCATCTCCGTCATATTCCCTGTCTGCTCACCTACAGAGACCAGTTGCGAAAAAGTCGGTGGGAAGTAACTGACCTGCGCAAGAAGTTTCGATAGGGGCTCCCCAGAAAAAACACCGCGTTTAGCAGTTTGGACCGATTCGCGAATCACTTCATTACGTGTGGATTCCGCAGTAATATCAAGGGCTTCAATCACTTGCACCCCAGCGCCAGACAAGTTGCCATAAACCATTGAAATCTGTGCGAGGTTTGAGTTTAAGATTAACTCGCCAAACAGTGGTGCTTTGAGAAGCAACTGATGCCATTTCTTGCGGAATTCCAAACTCCGACGGAGTACTTGCTTGAAGATAATCGTTCCTCCGATCAGTGTGGCAAGCAATAACCCACCGCCATAAGGATCGCGAACAAAATTACTCACGGAAAGCACCATCATCGTTGGCGCGGGCAGTTGCGCCCCGATACTGGCAAACATCTGGGCAAAGACCGGCACGACAAAAACCATCATAATGGCCACAACGACGGCAGCTACTAGTAATAATATGCTCGGGTACATCATGGCGCTTTTAATGCTTTTCCGGATACGGATGGTCTTTCGGATATTTGCGACTAGCTTATCCAGAAATGTATCCAGTCGCCCAGATGTTTCTCCAGCGCGGACCATGTTGACGTAAATTGGATCGAAAATTTCCGGATGCATCGCCAACGCTTCAGAAAAGTTTTTGCCAGACTCTACGTTGTGATAAATCTGATCAAAAGCTTGTTTAAGCGCAGGACTTTCTGTCTGATCTCGGACCATTGCCAACGACGGCAAAATTGCCAATCCGGATCGCATCATCGTTGCCAGCTTTTTCGTTCCAAGCATGACATGCTTGAGATTCACTTTGCGTCTAAAACGAAATAGCGTTTTAATGTCAAAATTACGCCATTTAGCAGCGCTTGCGTGGGCTTGAGCACGCACAAGACTCGTAATGATGACGCCATCGATCTTCAGCTTATGCGCAGCCTCATCTCTTGTCAGCGCCGTCACAGACCCTGACAAATATTGCTTATTACGAATCCCCTTCCACTCAAAATCTGGCATGGCATTAGTTGAATATGAGATTATTTTGATATTCTTCGATTGTCAGAACACCCTCACAAATCATATCTCGACCAATCATTTGCATTGTTCTGAAACCTGTGCGCTCCGCAATCGACCTTAAATCACGGCGATCTTCCGCAATGATTGCTGCACGCATCTCCTCGTTAATTCGCAAGACTTCATAGACGCCTTGCCGACCTTTGTATCCTGTTTGATTACAGTGTTCACAGCCGGCACCATGAAATGGATTTACAGAAGCTGCTTGCTCATCGGTGAAACCCAAATTCATCAGAATAGCCTTGTGATCTCCGGGCTGGGGCTCCTTGCAATGGCTACAAATTCTTCTGGCCAGTCGCTGTGCCACAACCAACGTCAACGCAGCGCCAATTAAGTACCCTGGAATACCCATATTAATCAGCCGCACGATGGTACTAATAGCATCATTGGCGTGTAGTGTTGATAAGACCAAATGGCCAGTTAGCGCTGCTTTAATCGAAATGTCAGCGGTATCTTTATCGCGGATCTCACCCACCAAAATGACTTCCGGATCCTGGCGCAGAAAAGAGCGCAGTGCTGATGCAAAGGTCAAACCGATATCATCACGTATCTGGACTTGCCCTACCCCATCCATAGTAAATTCAACAGGATCTTCGGCCGTCAGAATATTGACACCAGGCTTATTCAAACGTCGGATCGCACCGTAAAGCGTGGTAGATTTCCCTGAACCTGTTGGCCCAGTGACAAGAATCATGCCTTGAGAGGCTTCCAATGAAGCAATAACATCCTTATATTCCTTCTCTGGAAAACCAAGCTTATCAAGATCGAAAGAAATCCCGCCGCGATCTAGAATCCGCATGACGATGCGTTCACCAAATACCGTCGGCAAGACGGAAACACGCAGGTCTACATCCCGGCCATCCTGCAATGTCATTGTGATGGCTCCATCTTGGGGCAAACGACGTTCAGAGATATCTAACTCGGCCATAATTTTTATCCGAGTAGAGACTGCCGGATAGTTTCCAAACAAAAATGATGCCACCGACTTTCGTTCTTCAAGCACGCCATCAATCCGATAGCGTGTTACAGCCCGATCCTTATAGTTCTCGATGTGAATATCACTAGCACCTTGCTTAATGGCGGCCATGATCAAATCATTCACAAAACTGATGACCTGCTTGCCCTGACCTGAATCCAAATCAGCTTGAATATCTTGCGTATTTTTTGTCCCGGCTTTTCCCGAACCAAGACCCGCAGCATGGCTACTTTCATTTCGCTTGAGTTGTTGCGATTCCTTCATAAGTTGTACCGCCGCAGGCGTACTGGCTTCGGCAAGGACTTTGATACTTCCTGACGCATTACGGCTTGGGGTGTCCTCCAAATCCCCTAATAGCAAGCCCATCTCGGCGGGCGAAATGACATAAGCCGCAATATCTTTGCCGACAATCAAACGTACGCTACTTAAGCTGCGCAATGCACTGGGCTCGGCCAATGCGACTGAAACCCGGTTTTCAGAGTCTTCAAAAGGAATAATCCTATTTTCTCGCGAAAAATTAGGGGGTATGACATTGCTGTAGGTCTGGGCCTTACGACGTACATCATCTATGCTGGCTTTAGGTAGATCAAGATAAGAAGAAACCAGTTCCTTTACAGCGCCATCTTCAATGGAACCGTTATCTACCAGAATGTTGTAGACAGAAAGCCCGCTAGCACGACTAAGCATTTCTGCACTCTTGTAACGCACCAAGTCAACCAGCCCCCTGTCGAGACAGAATCGGGCAGTTTCCTGTAAGGGATCGAGATTATCTGCCATTTTAGTTCAACACCTTAGGCGCGATAAAGACCAGGAGCTGGGTCTTCTTCTCAGCACGTTTTGTGTAACTAAAGAAACTGCCAATTAAAGGAATGCTTCCAAGAAGCGGTACTTTTTCCACCGTATTTTCTTTGGTGTTGTCGTATATCCCGCCAATGACCGCAATCGTGCCATCTTGCATGAGAAGCTTGCTTCTCACTTCACGTTTACGAATTGACGGAGGATTAGTCGCGTAGTCCGGAGAATCCTTATTAACAACCATATTCAAAAACAAGTTACCGTCACCAACGATACTGGGTGTTACTGTCAGCTTCAGAGCCGCATCTTTGAATTCATAGGTAATCTGATTCGGACCAACACCCGGCACTGGATACGGAATTTGCACACCATCAATAACGATGGCCTCCTCGTTATCCATAGTGAACACATGCGGATTAGATACAATTTTGACGAGGCTAAGCTTCTCCATCGCTGACAATTCGACTTTCAGCGCTGAAGAGCTTGTCTGGTAAAGATAACCAAAGCCAAATGGTGCTGCTGAGGCGACTTTGTCAAACACAGACCCTGTGTTGGTACCCAACGCAATATTATTTGCCGATGTATTTGCCCCTGCAATGGTACCGCCGATGCTGTTGACCCCACTCTTGGATGCGGACAAGTTCCCTAAACGGGCTCCTAGTTCAAATTGCCAGTCATCGTCCGCCTCTACAACAAATGCTTCGATAAGTACTTCCTTGGTTCTCACATCCAGGCTAGATATAAGTTTTGCAGCAAGCTCAATTTCGGAAGGCGTCCCCTTCACAATGACAGAGTTAATGCGATCATCCGTTGTAATCTCCACAATGCCGCCAGGTTTCTGAGCTGGTGTAGCGCCACCGGGTGCATTACCGCCCAGAATTGTTTCAAGCTGCTTCTTAACCACAACTGGTTTGGTGTAGTACAAACGGAAGATTTCAGTGACTTTGGTAGTGACAATCCGCTTAATATCAACCTGGCGGCTAACTTCTTCTAGGCGCTTACGTTCGAATTCGTCACGAGCCAATACTGTATCCGGCTTATGGATACGAATAATATTGGAATGAGCATCGACGCTCTTGGACAAGCCCTTAATCTTGAGAATATTGTCCAGACCTTTATCCCAGGGTACGTTGTTAATCTTAACCGTCACCGTCCCGTCAACTTCGTCACCAACGAGAATATTTACACCAGATATTTGAGACATAGCCTGCGCTAACTCCCGGACATCGACATCAACAAAATTGAGGTTGACGTTAAATGATTTCCATTGGCCATCTTCTGTGCGCTGGGTCTGATTAATGAACTGACGCCGATGCTTATCAAGCTGATCGGCGGATCGAGTCTCGATCTTTGGCCCCATTTCCAAAGTTTTTTGCGATTTTGGGCCAAGTTCATCCATCACCTGCTGCGGATCTAGAACAACATCCGCTCTTTGTTGCGCCTCGCTTTGAGGCGGAATACTCGCAAGCAGTTGACAACCCGATAGAATCGTCACCGATAAAACCATGAGCAAAGATGTCGATAGGCAAATTCTGACTCGTTTCATCGTGCAGACCCCCCGGCCGTATTGCCATACTGCAAAGATGATTGTGTTTGAACATACAGCCGTAATTTGGCGTCACCCTGCTTGAGCACGATGCCATCCATATCGATATCAGAAATAATGCCGCCTCGATTGCCCAGGTGGTCACCTACCCGAACGACAAAGTTTTCACGGAAGTCTGTACGGATCATGGCAGCTTTAACAGCCGGCGACACGATGACTCCCGTAATCACATAGGATTCTGGCGAAGCCATTAGTAGTGGCGATGTCCGAGGATCTCGCCCCCCCTCAATCATGCCGCTCGATGAACGTGCGAATGGATCGCGCTCGACAGAGCGTGATGCGCGTGGGTTTCCTGCAACTGCACCCAACGATTCATCGTTTGCAGCCACACGACGATATTCCGAGTTAGTCGACTGCACCACCGACGAACTCTCTTCTATGTCGCTAAAAGTATGCAGTGCCACTTCAATACCAGCTACAGGTTGGATAGCAAACTCAGCGTAGGCTAAAACAGCGCGTAGTGGTTGATCATGGCGACTCGTTTTATCAGCAGCTGGAGGAGTTATACCTCGAACGTTCAACTTGTTAGGCAAGCGAAATGTAGACATCTGCGCTTTAACCGTTACACGGCCTTGGGTATCGCCCGGTACCAATGTGATTTCTTCTTTGTCGATATTGACGATTTTTTCAAATTCCGCCAGCTGCTTTCTAAACCGCATATATCGGTTGTATTGCCCAGCAACCTCAATCTTGAGTTTAATCCGATAAAATAAGGGAGATGCTGGCGCAGCTTGGGTTCCGGTTGCAGCAGTTTGCGCCGGGTTCTGGGGCGCTCCACCGGCTGGAACACTCCCCGGTGGTGGTGGGGGTAATACCGCCTCCTCACCCTCTTTCGTGAGAGAGCTAATGACCAAACCTTGCGCAGTCGCCATATTGCTCAATCGTTGATACAGCTCTTCAAGCTCTGTTTCTACACTAAACAGATGATTGAGAGCCGCATAATTCTTCTCAGAGGCAGTTAACTCCTCCTGGGCACGAGCTACCGCAATGTTCATATAGTTCAGTTTGGCTTCCATTTCACCTGTTTGAGCTACCTTCTGCTCCATCTCATGACGGCGCTCAACAGCCGGCCAGAAGACAAATGCAATGTAGCCAACAAAGAGTGCGCCACCTAAAACGCACCACAAAACCATCTTCCCGTGCGGACCCTTAATCATGGCCTGTCGATTAGCAACCAGGCTTTTGAACAAGGCACCAAGATCAATATTCTTAAGTTCAGCGAGATTCATCACCAGTACCTTTAGAGGGTGGACTGACCATCTGGCCGGTTATTTATCTGGGGTTGTACTTGAATTGGTGACGGCTTCTTAGAACCCATGGCTTGAGATTGGGTTGTCAAAATGCAGCGAATTTCGAATTTTTTCGGCCCCGATGTCCGACGCGAAGGGGCTGCCTGAGGCGATGTCATGATCATGTTCTGAAGCGAAGCCCGTTCAATCATGGGCAGCTTTTGCAGCCGATCAACAAAAGCAACAATCACCTGATCGTTTGAGGCATCACCTTTTATAACAAAAAGGTTAGGGCTATCGTAATTAATCACTGAGAACCAAACGCCACCAGGTACAATCTGGTTTGTTGCATCAAGCAACTCGTATGTGCTCAACTGGTTGGATTTAAACTGGTTTGCCGCATCCAGCATCTTGGCATAACGATTCTTTTGCGCTTTTAAGGCCGTCAGCGCGGTCTCTCGATCATGGACCTGCCGTTCCAGTTGTAACGCATTTTTGTACTTATCCGCCAACGGATCATCGAGGAAGTACTGGTAAATAGTGCTTCCAAAAATAAAGATAACTGCGATGACTCCGGCTGCAATCGCCCCGATCCTTGACAAGACACGTTTGCGCTCTACCTGACGAACAGCATCCCTGTTTGGCAAGAGGTTGACATTGTTTACACCCGTGACGTATTTGTAATAGCCAAAAATATCTACCTTTCGTACTGCCAAACCCAGAGCCGAGGTATAGACCGACTGATTTGGCTCTGCATCGACAATTTCTTGAAGTTGAATTGGGATTTGCAAATCCTGGAATGGATCAAACAACTGGAGATGGTATCCATCAAGATAGCTGGACAACTGCTCTACCAATTGCTTCTGGTTCGGAATAGGCGACACCAGCAAAATCTTCTCAATGAACTTATGCCCCATCTTTGCTTCGTAGGATCGAAATGCTTGTATCACTTGTCCAGCGAAACGGTCATACAGACGCTCACCTGACTCTCCATGCAAGCCACCAATTTCGATCAGATTTCGATCTGATTCCGACATGTAAATGTCGTAAATGAAAGGCACATCATCTTTTACGATGAGCACATAGTTTTCCAGAGGGCCGAATTCGACAATCGCAGTCAGGGTCTGGTCTTTGGTTGTGATCGCTTTCAGGGCATTGCGAATGGCAAAGCAGCGAACATCAACCACCACAGGGTTTAGACCGGCACGCGTAGCAATCTGAACATAATGATTAATTTCAGATAATTTTGAAGCTACAAACAATAGCTCCATCGTGTTTTCAGTCTGACTACGACGAATGACCTGCCAAAAAATCGAATATTCATCGAGCTTTTCGTCTAACTGAAGAATATTGCTCCACAGCGAATCATATTCGATGGCGTTAGTGATTTCTTCATCCGTCATTAACGGCAACGTGACTGTTCGGATGATTGCACTGGTAATTGGGATTGAAATCGCAGCGTTTACTGTCTCCAGACGGGTCGCTGTGACCAGCGTTTTTAGCTGTTCGACATAAACATCTTGAGACTTCCTAGAACCAGGACCGCCCTGCTCTTCGATAAACTTGCATCCGAGCTTTTCTAATATCCAACCTTCTTTATCCTCAGTCAGCTGCGCCAAACGAATGTAATTGTCAGTGATATCAATCCCGACAACATCCTCTTGCCGCACCGAGTATTTGCTCAGGGCATCGATGAATCGCTTCACGATATTCTGTAGTTGTATTTGGATTTTCATGAAGGTCTTAATCAGGGAATATATTGAACAACTGCTTCAAGCACGCTGCGACTCGAGTTTGACTGCCAATACTGCGTATTGATGGCACTGCCATTCATCGCAACATTAAAATTTCCAATGGCAGTAATCTTGATCAGATACACAAAGTTACTTGCACCGTAACCGTTGGATGTGCCAATCTCGTTTCCTGTAGATCCATTGGTGCTCGACGATAGTTTTTCAACAACACAAGACGACACCACTGCTTGACCCGCCTGCTTCTGAAATATCTGGCTACGTGTATCTGATTGACCTGTTGGTACGGTATCCCATTGCACGGTATAACCTTTTAATGGGCCGCCCGTACCGGCCAGATCGTAGGCTGCACCCACGCCATTCACCCAACCCTGGCCATTCGATGTCGATAACCACTCCATTGCTTTATCAAAGCAAGTCTCACCTGCCTGCATCGACATCGGCTTGTTAACCACAGCTGCAACTTCGTCGGCCTCACGATTGGCAACATAAGCAATTCCCAAGCCCATCATGGTTAGAACCAAGAGCATGATCAGTGTGATGACCATCGCCATACCAGACTGGTTATGACTAAAACCAGCCGCTAGCGGCACTTGAGGGGTCTCAGGGAACCAGCGATACATTTTTTGCCATCCCCAGAAAGGTATAACTTTTGCTTAAGGTCTTATTCGTGCCCTCGATCTGGCGGGCAGATGTCACATCGAGTTTGACCTTAACGGTTTGATACTCATTTTTAAAACTCCCCGATGCCTTTGGATTAAGACCTTCAACCTTAAAATCTGTCACCCAATCCAATACTGGCTCACCTTCGTTAACCATACTTGTCGAATTACTCATGTCACAAAACACGCTAGGGACATCACATTTTCGCCAATCGCGCAGCAGGCGATTTCGTGTCATGCCATTGTTGGAGGTATAAGCGGATAGGTAATAGCGGATCAACGCGCGGTACACAGAGCCATTGTTGTCAAAATCATCAAAGACCAGACGGAGTTCGCCCCCGGGATTTGTTGGCGTGATCACGATTGGCTGGCTCGCCAGCATTGGGTCTGTATCTTGATATTCCCGATATCCTGCGACACGAATATCGGATTCCATCAGATCGAGCGTTCTCAATACACCGCGCTCAATATATGACATCCCCAAAATGGTGGACTGTTGATACGACAGCAAGTTGTAGGCTGAATAGGTACCTGCCAATACAACTGAAGTGACCGCCAAGGCGACAAGCATCTCGACGAGTGTATAACCATGTGAATTCAGCGGGTGACCAAAACTCATAACTGCCTCAGCTTCCGGCTATAGTAAGTACTAACACTGCCATTAGCGATGATCAACGTTATGTTGACGATGAGCCCTGTTCCATCATTAACAACGTCAACAAGGCGCTCTTCTTTGCCAGAAGCTGCGTTATATGGGCCAACATCATTTGCTAAGTCAACGCACCAGCCTTGACGATCATCTGTGCTACTGTAATTGCAGCTGCGCAGACTGCCGCTATAGGCACTTGGGTTCGCAAATGGATTTTGGGGGTCCGTTACTGCCCGCTGCCCTTCGGCAGCGATGGTTTGAACAATCCGATGTGCCATGAGATTCAAACCAACGCGGCGCTCGGCATCAGAGATCACTGAGCGAGCCAGACTGTAGCTGAAATACAAGCCACTAAAGCCGATCATAAAGATTGCCATAGCCACCAGAGCCTCAACCAACGTGAAGCCAGTTTGCACGGGATGTGCTATGGATATTTGGAGATCGCGCATCAGTCGATCTCCAGCCAAGTCTTCTTAGAGATCGACCACTGGTACTTTTGCACAAACCCTGTCGTTGGGCTTATCTGAACGCGGTAGGCACCATATGCAGCCCTCTGGTTTACTCCGGAAACTACAGGGTCAATTTCGAGATCGATCTGAGCGCCCGTACCTTCAATACCAGACTGGCCAGTCGGCACAAAAATAGCCCGCAGACCGCTGCACAAGCCGGAAACAATCTGACTTTTACCTGATAATACGTTGAATTGCGGGTTAGAACCCCGTGGGTCTTCGACAATATTTTGCTGAAAACCGCTAGCGACCGTACTCGTTGAACTCTGTGGATTTGTAGAAATCTGGTAGGTTAGTACATCGCCTTTCGGATTCGGGCAAAGCAGCAGGCCAGTGCCGTGGACAAGACGCGTACGCGTCTTTAAGTAATCAATCTCCGTAAGCACCGCAACAAAATCTGCTTCGAGCGCTCGCTTATATCGCCAACTCTGGATACTAGGCTCGACCAAGCTTCCGGCAATCAAAATTATTGCCAAAACAACGACTATTTCGAGAAAGCTGGCGCCACGCTGATTCATGCGCTATCAATCTGACCAGATTGCACTAGTTGTTGCACCGAGGCTTCCATAGTGATCATCCCTTCGTTTCTAGCCATTTGCATCACGCTGGGGATCTGGAATACCTTATTTTCACGAATTAAATTTCGTACTGCAGGCGTACACGTCATCACTTCAAACGCGCCGACACGACCGACACCTCCTGATCTGCGAAACAATGTTTGCGTCATAACCAGCCGCAAGGACTGGGAGAGTTGTGCACGTACTTGATCTTGTTGCTGCGGCGGGAATACATCAATGATCCGGTTAATTGTATTCGGGGCACCGCTGGTATGTAGCGTGCCAAACACTAGGTGACCTGTCTCGGCTGCCGTCAACGCGAGTTGAATCGTTTCCAAATCTCGTAATTCGCCCACCAGAATAACATCCGGATCTTCACGTAATGAACCCCGTAAGGCGGTTGCAAAGCTCAGTGTATCGCGTGCCACTTCACGCTGAGAAACCACACATCGCTGATTTTGGTGCACAAACTCAATCGGATCTTCAATAGTGATGATATGACCATTTCGCTGACGATTGATCCTGTCAATAATGGCAGCCAGCGTAGTGGACTTACCAGAACCCGTCGGGCCTGTGACAAGAACAAGTCCGTTTTCAAGTTCGGTCACTTCCCGTATGACTGGCGGCAATCCCAGGCTGTCAAAACTTGGAATTTCGACTTCAATTTTTCGCAGAACTGCCGAAAGCCCCTTGGCCGTTTTAAATAGATTGACCCGAAAGCGGTAATCGCCACAGTCAACCGCCAAATCAGCATCAAAGGTCTCCATAAACTGAATCAGCTGCTCATGGTTGAAAGACTCTTTGATGAAACGGTCAAAATCACCTTGGGTGATCACATCCTCCGGAAATATCTGAATCTCACCATCCACACGAATAGCCACCGGATCACCAACCCGCAGATGAATATCTGAAAGCTTGTGATGCGTGACGTAATGACGTGCTTTTTCTAGGAGTTCCATCGTATTAACCTGTGAGTACTAAAAGCCAAGCGGCAATGGACCGAACGTCAGAACAAGGACATTCGCAACGATCAAAAATGGGCCAAATGGCAACATCTGCTGCATGTTTGGCTTAGATCGACCAATCAGCAAGACTCCTGCCACCACGACCAAGGCAACGACTGATGCAATGGTCAGAATAGGAATAATTGATTGCCAACCGACCCATGCACCAATGGCAGCTAATAATTTGACGTCGCCACCGCCAAGCCCCTCTTTGTGGCGAATCAACCTAAAGGCGGCATTGAATACCCATGGAACGCAGAACCCAAGCACAGCACCCAAAATCGCATCAGCCAATGCCACAGGGCTAATGTGGTAAACGCTGCCAAGAAAACCAATACCGAGCAACGTTAGTGTCAGGCAATCTGGCAATAGGAACGTCTCGAGATCAATAAAGAATAATGGAATCAGTAATAGCCCCATGAGCAAATACAAAACAGCGATGGGTGTAAGACCAAAAACATACCCAACAACACCGAACCAGATGCCAGTAACAATTTCTACGAATAAATAGCGCGGGTTGATCGGCAAACCACAGCCTCGGCATCGACCACCCTGAGCCAACCATGAGAGCACCGGGATATTCTCAGTCCAGGTTAACCGGCGCCCACAGCATGGAGCTGTCGAGCCTGGCCACATGAGAGTCTCCAGAATCGGCATTCCCGCTTCAACGGCACGTGGCAGTCGATGAATCACCACATTCAGAAAGCTGCCAAATAAGCAGCCAAGAAGCGTTAGAAATAAGGTTTCCATCATGGATTTTCCTCAGAACCCCGCTTTAATGTTCTGCTGATCAATCGAATACACAACATTCATATTGCTGCGCGACTGCGCGTATACCGTGTAATCGTTGGAATTCTGTCCTGTACAGCTCCCAGTCGATCCAACAGTTCCCGGAAGAATATAAAAGTAGAAATCATTAGCCAGGCCTGTTTTAATCGGTCCGGAACCAGGATTAGCGGAACTAAAAAGCACCTGGTTAATCACCGAGGTATAGTCACCCTTACCAGCTGTTACCAGGTAGCAGTAGTTTTCGGCGTAGTAGTTTTTCTGCATCAGATAGATTGATTTCAAAGTGTTCTGTGCATCAACCGCCCGAGCGGCACTAATGTTGCTCAGGAGCATTGGCGTACCAATGGCCGCCAGAATCCCCAGAATTGCGACCGTGACGACAACTTCCATCAGAGTCAGTCCGGCTTGTGTCGTAAAGCGCATGAGGTATGCTCCGGACAACCTCACGACTGCCCGGAGCTCTTGAGCTTACTGCAGCGAAATACAGACTGGAGCGGGCGTTGTTGAACCTGAGGTCCCTGTGAACGGATACACCGTTGGCGAACCGGCATCTTCAATCACCGTCGAAATCGCCAAGCCACCGACACAGGAGGAATCAGAGGTGTTTATGAAGAAACGACCATCATTGGTTGCCGAAGCAGATGCGGCACCTGATTGGGCAGGAGTCTGGTCAGCTGGCTTGTACGGGTTTTTAATCGTTGCGGTCGCGTAGGTCACAAAATAAGACGCATAGTTCGCGGCCGTCTGACTACCATCACAATTGACGGTCCCATAGGCTGACGGCAACGCCTGAACCAAACCGGCACCGCACTTGGTAATTTCGCCCGACATATACGTCTTGAGCGAGTCAAAGTTTTGCTTAGTTGCCGATACCTTTGCCGAGCTCTGGTATCCGGAATACATTGGAATACCAATCGCCGTCAAAATACCGATAATAGCGATCACCACCAACAATTCAACGAGCGTAAAGCCCGACTGCTTGTTGTACTTAGGTTTTTTGAACATTTCGCGTCCCCTTTGAAAATTCAGAATGCACCGAAGTGCCGTACTGTTATTTTGTCTAGGGGGCGGCTTTATTGAATAGTGCCTGTCTACTAAATTAAGCAGATAAGTCCGCAGGGGCGATTACTCTTATTACCTATCGTTTGGCCTCACCGTGCCAATTCCTTCTGTAGGAGGTTGATATTGCCCTGGTGTAGAGATTGCTTTTGCTGCAGATTAATCTGCTCCTTAACCAGCTCCGGCGTCTTCGTCGGCATGGTGTTGATCTCACGGATTCGCGCATTGACGGTATTCAGCCGGGATTGCTCCAGGTCTAATTCTTCCTGGATGACCCGCTTTCGCTCGACAGCTGCTGTTTCATAAGTGGTTTTGGGCTTTTCGGGAGCCATTGCATCCGTCACCAGGTCAGATTTGGGTTTAGCTGCGGCGGTTTTTTTTGATCCACTGGGTGGTAAAACCATTTTGACGCAACCACTCCCTTTTTCTACATTCGACAGTGTTACGGTGTCAGACGGTCCTGGGCACTTATACACTTCGGCCAGCGCCGTCTGCGCAATCAAAAGCCCAATCGTACCAATAATGGCATATTTGATTCTATGCATCGTCATTCCGATCAATGGGCACGTTTTTCGCGCCACGATTTAAATTGAATTTTTCCGCCTGGCATAGCAGCACTTGATGTTAACTTGGCCACATTGTCCCGACCACTGGGCAAAGACTGCCCCGGCGGGATATTACTGACACCCACATAGATGTTTCCCTTGGCATCTATCACCGGCTCCGTAGCCATTCCATATCCCAAATACCCTGTGGTATTACCCACCGTGCAGCTAGGACCGACCTCAATCAGATATGACTTGCCGTAACAAGGACACGAGGTCACATCCGGTTGATAGGCCGTAAAGTAGACCATGTTGTTGTAAACCCCTGCCCGGCCAATGATTTTCTCGTAATCTGGAGTCACCCCAGTTTTGGCACCCACGTTAGCGTACCAAGAATTACTTACCGTACAGGTATTTGAACTATTATCCACATTGGTGAAACCATTAGCGACCGTCTGATTTGGCGCACTGACGCCTGACCCCGGAAAATCCGGATCAGCTACTCCATAAATGCGGTTATTGATAGTTGACACCTCACGCTGCAACCGCGTTTTATCACCCGTACCGAAGTAATTAAATAGACGGCTAACGTTCAGGCTAGCAATCTGGCCACTAACAATGGTCGTTCCCAGCTGGTTATAACCCATCCGGTCATTAGCCAAGGTCCCCTGGCTACCAAACATCTGTTTTAGACCAAATAGGGTTGCGTTGTCGGCCGTGAGGACACTTTTAGTGAGATTCATCTTCCACAGCTTGCCTTGAAGATCAGTGAAATAGACGATGCCGCCATAGTAGTTGGCAATGCTGGTACCGTCTCCGGTCACCACTGTTAAATCCGCCGTGACCCCGTTCGGAATATCGCTACTGGTATCACTACCAACCTGCGTCAGATTTAACACGTGGCCACCTGTGCTGCCCAACACCATACTTCCCTGAGCACCACAAGAGGCTGTCGTCTGCATACTATCGGGTTCAAATTCGAGCGTGTACACATAAGAGCCGAAACTACTGGCCGATGTCTGCCCAGTGCTCGAGGCACCACCCGCAAAGCCACCACCAAATACTGCCACCCAACGTTGGCTAGTCGCGCCAGCGTTATAGGGCAACAGCATTATGACAGGACGACTCCAGGCACCACCTAGCTTCGAGTAATCAAAATTGGTGCAAGACTGACTGTACGCAAAAGTCGATTTTTGACCTGCAGCATCCCAATAGTTGACGACTTTATTCGCCACATCATTGTTAATACTGAACAGATGCTTCGGGGCATCCGGGTTGGTGATATCCAGTGCGTAATAACCGTTACCACCCCACCCAAGACCGCCCATAAGCACCGTCTTCCAGACGCCTTCCTTATAGAAATACACGTCTTTGACTGTGATAGGACCATCCACAGAAAAGATACTGTTGCTTGTGCCTGTGCCAGCTGTAGCGCCTGTCGCACTCATCATATTGCGCAACATCGGCATTACTGGCGGTGGAATGAAAGCCCATCGCTCATTGAGCCCAGTATCAAAAGCATGCAGCATCCCATCATTGGCGCCAACATAGATCTGCGTTCTACGTGCAGCATTAGACTCTACAAATGAGGCATAACCCTTCGTGTACCGAAAATAAGCCTCACTACGACCAAACATACTGGCATCAGAACTCCAGGGCGCGTTCGGAACGCCAACCGCAACCATCTCACTATGATAGGTATCACCCAGAACTGATACCCGGGGGGTTGTCGACAATGCGGTATCCTCAAGGTCACTGTTCAGCCCCCTCACAAAGTTAATCAATGAATTAGTTATTGCGGGAGAAGAGCTACTCGGGCAGTTAAATAAAAGCTGCTCAAGCAATGTACTATTAGCGGTTGTGAAGTTGTTGAGGTCAGCGCCCAATGAGACGCTACCCGCCATGCAGTTTGGATCAAATCCCACCGTCCATATGCTGCGACCGCCATTACTATAAGGGCCATTTTTTGCCGCACGCGTCATCAACAACGAGGCTGCAGCAATTGGGGGGGCACTAGTAAGATTGCCGGCGGAATCAAGGCTATAGCCCTTAATCTCACCAATCCATTGTTTGTTGGCTTGGTATTTGAATAAGGCCTGATACAGCATTGAATTCGCAATTGCTGGTGCTGCATAGGTTTGCCAGACGGTCGGATCCGTTTGATTACCAGCAGGTAGTGAGGTAATTTTTGTCGGTAACACGGGTGCAATTGCCGTGCCGCTGATCCCCTTAAACCCGAAAGCGTAAGCTAACGTAGGATAGTTCGGGTCATAAGCCATGGAATAGACTGTTGCACCAACTCGTTCCATTGCACCAGGGTTCTGGGGATCGTTTGGGTTCGAGAGAGCAGTCCTTGATCCAGCAGCTCCATAGTAAATGTAGAAGGTCACAGAAGAGTTGCAGGGAAGCTTGCCAAACTGAAAATCAAATGATGAACCAGTACCATACTGAGCAGATGCTCCACCAGTTTGACCTACATAGTCCTGATTTAAGGATGCATTATTCCAAGGCTTACAAGCTATAAATGGGTTGGCTTGCGTATAGGGTGCGCTAATACTTTCCCCACCATTGTCACAGTAGCTCCAGATCTTTGGATTGGTTGAACTGTTATATGATGCCTTGACGCCAACAGCATCGACACTGGGATCCAACACGTTTTCAAGAATGTCCCAGTCCATCATTCGGCGATAACGCACGTCTTGTAGCGTATCGTTTGAAATGTTGGTAATCGTTACCAATCCCTGAAACAAATTTTGATTCGTATCGCCCGATGTCGGGCCGTACAAATGTGTCACCTCCAGCATAGGGTTGCCTGAAGTATCGTTAATCCAAACAGTTGACTTAATGCTTGTAGGATCAACGACAAAACTCTTCACTGTCATGTTTACTACACCGGCACTCTCAATTGAGGCGGAACCCCAAGCCTGAGCCCCACGATTATCCAAGGCACCAGCACCCCAAGATTCCCACTTTTTGCCTTGGCTGGTTGAGTCGTACCAGCCTTTGGCATAGGTACCTGTCGTACCCACCTTTTTGGCACCAGGCCAATAATAGGAAATACCTACTGAGCCAGAATTTGCTTGGGAAATATTGACGTTTAGGGAATTGGTCGCCGTAGTACCTGCACCATTCGGTGTATTAAGGTTTCCTGTGGGGTTAACCCCAATCATGATCGTCTGCTGCGACTGAATTAGAGAATTATGAATAATCCCCCAGGGCGGGAAGCTACTCGCCGGCGCGGCAACACCCCACCAAACAGTCAATATCCCAACGAGGAATACACGCAAATAGCGAACCACGATCTCTCCAAGCACATCGAGTCAGATCATTATGGCCAAATCAGGTATTCGGTTTGCTGGTAGATATCTACCATTTCCCACAACTTTTCAAGTTCAACTGGGAAAACGGACCAGGCATCTTAAGAAACAAAGCCCGACAATCCGTACCATCTTATTCTCAGATGGTGCCCAGGAGAGGACTCGAACCTCCACACCTTACGGCGCCAGAACCTAAATCTGGTGCGTCTACCAATTTCGCCACCTGGGCAGCAGC